>JAFXPL010000026.1 GCA_017527945.1 Bacteroidales bacterium
ATAATGAAACGAGACGAATCACTGATCTATCCGACCCAATTAAAGTGAACCCTGCTCGTCTGCCTCTATTGTTTCATTCTGTCATTTTCACCGCGCACGGGTGCGGAGGAGTGTCGTTGAGAATGGTCCTCAAGGTTGGCTGTGTTCTATCGTCATGGCGACGTTTTGCTTTTCGACTTCTCCTTCGGCAGACAATATCTCTGCACCTTGAACTGCGTTGCCTGCGACAGTCAATTTATATTTAATATGTGAGCCGGCTTGACTTACGCCATCCACTGTGATGTTTTCACCCTGCCAAGTGCCTTCCACATTGATGGGTACGCAATAGTCACATCGCGTGACGACACCCGTCACATTGTTGCCGTTCTTGTCAAGCACCATGCTGGCTTTTTCTTCACCAATGGTACCCGTCAGACTGTAGCTTTGGGGATGACTTGCCGTCAAGTCCGTTTCTTTCGGTGCCATCACTTCCGTTGAATCAGCAACGACCGCATCAGCACTTTCTGCCTGCTTTTGCCTGCCACGACATGCTGTAAGCATTATCAAGGCAAAGATTATCAAAACATTTTTTCTCATATTACACGTATCGTTTGTTCGTGTTTATTATTTCATCTTTAGAGGCGGCAAAAATAAAAAAAAATATGATTCTTTATCCGCGCGCCAGCATCTTGATGCCATACACAGGCCAATAAGGAACCTTCTCGATGCCCGTGCGCACCCTCGGAATGTCCAACAACAGAAACGCCATCGTCATGAAGCCCGCCGCCCAAATTATCTGCCCGAAAATCTGTTTCAGCGTCACCGACATCATCGAATGGAGATAGTAGCCGTTCATGAACCCGTTCATGTCGAACTGCTGCATATCCACACCCGTCAACGTCAGGTACGAGCTGTATCGCGACATGTTGTCGGCCATAAAGTGCTGGAACAGCGAGGTGTAGAGTCCGTAGCCCGAGGCGCCGGCGAGGTACATGTGGATGACATTGAAGATGAACAGCGCCATAAAGAAGTGCTCCAGCTCGTGCACCGACTCGTGGAGCGACCACATCAGCGACACCGCCAGCACTGCGTAGGCGCACCCTCGGAACACCAATGCCCACCGATAGGCCGTGATGGGCACGTTGATATCCATCTTGAAGTACATCCACAGCGCATACGCCGTGATGCAGCCGAAACCGAAAGCGAAGAGCTTCCACACCTTCCATTTCTTGTGTCCGAGCCAGAAAAGGGTAATGACCACGCCGGCATACACGCCTGGCAACGACCACAGACACAGTCCCGTCTTGGTGTGCTCCTCCAACCCTCGCACCTCGCTCCAGTAAATCTCCTCCAACGTGTGCTCCGCGCCGAGCAGCAATTCCGCCACCACGGTGACCAACAAGATGGCCACCACGTTTTTATAACGGAAGATCTCCAACGAAATGTATGGCTTCTCCACCGTCTTGAGGCGATAGAGGATGAACGCCAACAGCAGGGCCGACAGTGCGACAATCCAGCGCAGGCGCGACGACTTGAACCACATCAGGTAGTCTCCATAGACGAGGAAGTAGCTGACCATCAGCATCAGCACGCTCATCAGCAGCCCGGTGGTGATGTCGATGCCCTTGAGCGGCATCCGCTGCGGCATCGGGCAGAAGGGTTTGCAAAGGGTGAGTTGCACGAGGATGACGAAGCACATCGTGCCGATGGTGAGCACGTGCATCATCTGCCAGGGAAGGTGGAAGGCGACCACCGCCGCAAGCCACGCGCTGCCCGTGATGGCAGTGAGCAGGACGATGTGCAGCACTGGGAAGAAGACCCCGAAGTCGCGCGGCGGCGTGATCCACAGTTGGATGTTGCTCATACATTCAAAAGTGCCCTGTATCTTCGCGATGCCCGCGATGAAACAGATGGGCAGAAGTATGGCCATATTGGTGGTGCTCATCGTGATGAAGTTGCAGATGCCGATTACCGCTGCCGCGCCGCAGAGCAGCTGCTGGTTGGTGAAGCGGAACTTCATCCGGAAGAGCATCGGGAACCAGACCGCCATACCCGCTAAGCCGGTGTAGAGCAGCATCAGCAGGTCCTCGATCATCAGGTTGGTGGTGCCACGCACCGCCTCCAACGCGCCGAGATAGACCCCGCCGGAGAACTGGATGCACATCACCTGCACAAGGTAAATCCACGGTTGGATGCGCCGCGGCACGAATGCCCGGAACATGGGCATCATGAAAGGATGGTTGGTTTGCATAACGTTAGTATTTCACTTCGCACTCCACACTGTAGCCCGCCTTGAGCTTTTTCAGGTCCTCAGCGCTGTTCTCGTCGAGGGCGATGCGGACGGTGAGCCGCTGCTCTACTTTGACGAAATTGCCGGTGGCGTTATCGACGGGCAGCAGCGAAAAAGCGCTGCCGGTGGCATCGGAGAGACGCTCTACACGGCCTTTGTACTTGTGGCCGGGAATGGCATCTACCACGATGTTGACCTCCGCACCGTCCTTAATATGAGATAGTTGGCTCTCGCGATAGTTGGCCTCCACCCATTTTTGTTTTTCATCGACGATGCTGACGAGCGTCTGCCCCGGGTTTACCAACTCACCGATGTTGATGTCGCGTGCGCCGACCACACCCGAGTGGGTGGCGATGATGTAGCAGTATGACAGGTTGAGTTCTGCCAGCTCTACGGCCGCCTGTGCCAACTTCACCGCCGCTTCGGAGGCGGAACGGCTGTAGCCCTGCTCGTCGGCAACATTCTGCTGCATATCAACGGTATGGCATATTTGCTCGTAGCGGGCCTTGGCGGCAAGGTAGGCGGTGTGGGTCTGGTCGTACTGGTGCTGCGAAACGCCGCCGACAAGCAACAACTGCTCGTATCGGTGGTCATCGCGCTGGAGATTCTCCATGTTCACACGAGCCTCTTCTTTCAGCGACTGTGTGGCATTGATGTTTTTGGTGGCACTGAGCACCGACGAGCCGGCTTGTTTGCTCTGCTGTTCGGCACGGGCGAGGTCACTGCGAGCCTGCGCCAATCGGAGCCGGTACTCACTGTCCTCCAGGGTGACGAGCGTGTCGCCCTCGTTCACGTGCTGGTACGCCTCGAAGCGGATTTCGCGGATGAATCCTTGCACGCGGGTGTTCTGTGGGGCGATGTATTGGCACACACGGGCGTTGTCGGTGTATTCCACGTGACCGAAGTGGGTGAATTGAAGCACAACATAAACGATTCCCACTATCAGAAGTAGGATAATTACGGCGTTGTAGATGTAGGAACGGAGTTTTGTTTTTTTTATAAGGCAGTCCTATAATTTGTTGATAATCAGTGGAATATTATAGGGCTACCCCTCGCCTTTACCAAGGCTCAAAAACAGTAGCAAAAGTACGGATTTTTTCTTTTTTTTGAATCAACAGGAGAAAATTTTTCGGTACAGGGGGATTTTCCTGTGGATGCCCCATCAGGGGGGCTAACCGATGTTTCAAGTAGCCCTGTATGTTCATTTTTTGTATGTCAGAAATAATTGCTATCTTTGCCTCATGGCAAAGAAAGGCATAAACGTTGATTATGAGGTCCTTGTGCGCTATATGCTGCCAGAGGGCATACTTGATTCTTTTGAAAATCACTGGATTCAAGGAGGAAGTCACGTCGGAAAAGGACGAGACGGGGACAGTGATAAAGATACTCAACATATGGCTTGAGGAGCGGGATTTGCGTGAGAAAGAATGGCACGACCTCCAGCCCAACGGGTTCACGGAATACCGCTCGTTCAACGACTTTCCCCAGCGTGAGCACAAGGTGCTACTGCATGTAAGGCGGCGACGGTGGCTGGACGAGAGTGGGAAGAGTGTCGTGCTCGACACTCCGAGGCTCATAGCGGACGGGACGTGCTATTCTGCGGAGTTCGCGGGGTTCTTAAAAAAATGGTTGGATACCTACCCAGTGACGGCCCAATGCGTGGGGCGCTTCTTCCGGACTGACGGCAAATACCTCGGGAGGGCCTACAAGGAACACCTGAGTGACTTCGGCAGCTGGAGCCAGAAGGCGCATGCCGGGGAGTGGATGCTCCTGGAGGGGAACATGGGCTAGAGGCTGAGCATAGACGAGACGATGCTGCACAAGGACCTGTTCACGTTTCTCTCCAACAAGGACGGCCACGGCAAGGGCGGCACGCTCGTCGCCGCGGTCAAGGGCACGACCGTGGTAGACGTGACGAGGATACTCTCCATGATACCCGAGGAGAAGCGGCTCGAGGTCAAGGAGGTGACGATGGACTTCTCCGACAGCATGAGAGGCATCGTTGTGACGATGTTCCCCAATGCCGAGATTGTCATCGACTGCTTCCACATCATGCAGCTGGCGGGCAAAGGGGTAGAGGAGATGCGGCTCAAGCTCAAGCGCAAGGCGCGGGCGGATGCCAAGAAACAGTAACGGGACTTCAGGAAGCGGCTGGCAGCCCGGCGCAAGGCGCGCGCGGCATACGCCAGGAAACACAAGCCCAAGCTGAGCAAGAACAAGAAACGGCTTGGCAGGCCACCCAAGCGCAGGAACGAGAAGTTCGAGCCTGAGAAGCTGGCCAACGGGGAGACAAGAGTCGACCTGTTGACTCACGTGCGCTCCCCTCTACTCAAGAGCGGCGACGACTGGACCGACTTCCAGAAGTCGGAGATGGGCATACTGTTTGGACTCTACCCAAGAATCAAGATTGCATACAGCCTTGTGTGCTCACTTAGGTGCATCTTCAAAAAAAGACAGAGCAAGGATGACGCCCGAAAGGAACTGCATGAATGGTATCACGATGTCGGCAAAAGCCAGATACGGGAACTTTTCTCCGTGAGGGACTCCATAGCAGAGAAGGAGGATTATGTACTCAACTACTTCAACAACCGCTCCACCAACGCCTCCGCCGAATCACTCAACTCGAAAATGAAGGTTTTCCGCTCTCAGGTGAGGGGTGTATCCGACTTGCCATTCTTCATGTATCGCCTTATGAAGATATTCGGTTAGCCCCCTGATGTGGGCATCCACGGAAAATCCCCCCTGTGCCGCGGGGCATCAGGCTGTTTTTCATGTGTTTCTATAAAAAAATCCGCAACCCAAGCCTTCGCCTGAATTGCGGGACATCACCCTAATTTGTTACCAAACAGCTCCATCTCGCGTTTCGCGATTCCAAGTGTGGCGGCCATCTTTCGCCAATCTTTTACCGTAGCGGCAACCTCCTGAATAATCCTGGCGGCTTCCTCTTTGCCAATCATGTATTCCTCGGAGGCTTCGAGTAGAATATTCAAATCGGCCTTATTGGATGATGAGGTGATAAGAAGGCTTTGGTACTCATTGGTGGTGGGATTCATGTCGTAAGCGGGCGACAGCGTCCAACCTCGAGGAGTGAACAGAAAACCGTGATTGCGGAAGTAGTCGTCCGTGTTGCCGATGGCGATGTTGAATGCCACGCGGCGGTAGAGTTGCCGCAGGTTTTCTTCCACCTTACAACAGTTCTGGAGGATGAAATCGACGATGTCGAGATAACCGTTGCCCGTTTGTGCATCGCTTCCGTCGGTGAGTCCCAAGAGGGTCATCGCTGACGCGAAATGGATTCTCCGTCCATCAGCGGTACGGTCGAAACGTTTGGAGAGCAAGGCGTGGTGTTTGTCGCCCGTGGGGATGATGCTTGTCTCAGCGGCAATAACCCCCGCTTTCTTTGCCAACAGATGGCTCAAGTGCTCCCACAGCGACACATCGTAATCATCGTTGCGAGAGGGAAACTTGGCTATATAAAGGCACCTCTCCAAGTCTCTCACCCCCGCTTTGGGTCGTGCGCCTCCCAATGAACTTCCCGGATGGACCAGTTGCTGAATCCATTTCTTTTCGGGCAGGTGGTTCTGTTCCTCGCTTTTCTCGATTTCCATGCTGGCGGCAACCAGCGAACGAAGGTCAGTCAAAGGAGGGATTCTTGAAGGCATAGCTATCCGATCCACGAAGCGACTCATAGCCCAATTCGCCCACCAGCATCGGTGTTGTCAGCCAATCAAAATCCGCGTAAACATAGATGGTCTTCATACTCTAAACTTTCTTCGATGCGCGTTCGCGATGTTTCAATGCAAGATCCTGCAAGGCTCTTCCTAACTCGTCTTTCTGCGCTAACAATAGGATATCGTCGTCAAGTTGCAAGGCATACAGCACTCTCAGATAGATTCCGATGGACACCGTCGGAATGCCTTTCTCGATTCTTGCAACAGTCAGTGAAGAGCAAGTTGCCCGTTCAGCAACCTGTGCTATACTGAGATTGCGTCTCAAGCGGCCAGCTTGATCTGCTCGCCAACCGTTTGCATCTTTTGCTCCAGTTTTCTAGGAAGTTTGGTTCCCATTGTCGTTTTGCTCATGCCACATCAATATTTCATTACGGCTGCAAAAATACAACCTTTTCTTTATATTATGATAGGTTACAAAAAAATCCGCAACCCAAACCTTTGCTTGAGTTGCGGATTGACTTTTGCAAAAGCGAATGTAAACATAGCTATCGGAATAGCAAGATACACTTTATGATGAAGCGCTGGTTGTTTCCAATGACCGCATGATGTCAGCCACTTCATCTTTGTGTTCCCATAATGCGCAGCCGCCTGTGTGTTCGCCACCCACAAGACGAGCGTCGCGCAGACGCTGGAAAAGGGGGGATTTCAAGGCACCACGCACACCGAGCTTGAGCACATTGCTGTCGCTAAAGGGCGAGAAAGGGCAAGGCTCGGCTGCACCATCGGGGCCGATGTGGAAGAAACCACGGCCGCCAGCCAGACAACCGCCCATGTGTTTCTCATCGCCAGGGAAGGAGATGATAATCATGTTGGGAAATTGCTCTTGCAGATGCCCTTGCACTATTTCCATCCGTTCATTCTCGGACTCGCTCAATGCCAAATGTTCGGTGCCGGGTTCGGTGGGTACGTATTCTACATAGATGATGAGTTTGCAGCCAAGGTCTTGCAACTGATTGACGAACGGGTCGGAGGTTACGAGGTCCATGTTCTCTGTAGTGACCGTGATGCTCGTTCCGAAGAAAAGGTTCTCCTTCCTCAGCATCTCCATGGCCATCAGGGCACGTTTAAACATGCCTTTGCCTCTGCGTTCGTCGGTGCCAAGCTCCGTTCCTTCAATGCTGATAACAGGAACCATGTTCAGATGTCTCTTCAGGAATTCTATGTATGACGGGCCGATGAGTGTGCCGTTGGTAAAGATGGGAAAAATCATGTCTTTCACCTCTGCCACCTTCTCCAGGATGTCCTTGCGCATCAGGGGTTCTCCGCCTGCAAGTAGCGAAAAGTTGATGCCCATGTCGGCTGCCTCGGTGAAGACGGCCTTCCATTCCTCTGGCGACATGGTGCTGCGCTGACTCTTGCCGGGGTCGTTGGCGATGCCGTTGGCGCGGGCATAGCAACCCTTGCACGAGAGATTGCAGGTTGTGGATATGCTGCTGATAAGGAAAGGAGGCACGTCCAGACCTTCCTCGATCTTCACTTTCGCCCTCCGCTTTTCCGAGCGGGAAAAGGCCTTTTGTATGGTCAGCACAAACCTCGCTTCGCGCGGGTTGGTCAGCACACTCCTGTATGCTCTCGCCATGATGTTGCGGATGCTTCCGCTCATATATTCGTTCAGTTGCATGAGAGAGGATTTTTTATTTCGCAGGTTCCCACTTGCAACGTACGGGCGACACGATGGCCCCCTCTTTTTTCAATTCTGCGAAGGCTTTGTCCACTTCCTTGCGGTCAATGCCGGTGATTTCCGCGATTTTGCCAGCGTTCACGGGTGCGCCGAACTCACGCATGGCCTGTAAAACTTTTTCTTTCATATTTTCGATATTTAATTGATTAGAAATCTGGTTAATTACATCATCTCAATGAGGAAATTCTCGTAGCCGAATTTTTCAATGTAGTTGAGATACTGTCTTTCCCAATCCATGTGCGCTTTCTCATCCTCAATCCACTTGTATATCAGCTTCTGGGTGATATAATCATCGGCGAAGGCGGCGGCCATCTCACTCATGATTTTCACGGCTTCTGGGTTGTAGTCCGACTCAATCTGCTGTTTCGGGTCATCGTAGAACGGGAACTCGATGGTTTTCATAGCCTCTTGTAAGTCGGCGGGTTTGCAGCCAAGTTCCACGAGACGGTTCAGTACTTCTTCAGCCTCGGCCCATTCCTCTTCGGCTTCTTCTTTCCATTTGTCGGCCAGTTTGTTCCAACCATTGAAACGGTCGTATGCTGCGAATGCGAAATGTTGTTTGCTGTTTCCAAACCAGACAGCGCCAGACATGGCGAATTGTTTTAAAGCTTCTTCTTTTGTCATAATTGCAACGATTTAAATGTGAATAAATTTGTTGGATTTTATTGTTTTGTTTTTTTCAATCCATTGATTAGCATGTCCAATGTGGGGATGATTTTCAAGAGATCCTCCATCTCTCCTGTTTTCAAAGCAACATCGTTGAGGAGACATCCAGGAATAGGTTTCGCCTGCTCATAAAGGGCTTTGCCTTTTGGGGTTAGCGAGACGATGCGTTGGCGCGTATCGGCTTTACCCTTAGTGCGGCTGATGAACCCCGCTTTTTCCATCCTTTGCAGCAACGGGGTCACGGTGTTGGTGTCTAAAAGCAGTTTCTTGGCAATGTCGCAGACCGGCTGCTTGTCCTCTTCCCAAAGTACGAGCATCACGAGGTATTGCGGGTAGGTGATGCCCATCGGATCAAGATACGGGTGGTATGCGCCCATCGTGAGCCGCGCAGCCGTGTAGAGTCGGAAGCAAAGTTGGTTCTCCAATTTCAATTGTTCATCAGCCATTTTGTCGTCTTTTCGAGTGTTCATTTTATTTATGTCGTTCACGATGCAAAAATACAAAAAAATATATCGCAAACGATGTAAAATTTTTTTTTTTTGAAAAAATAGAGCTTTTGAAAAAACGTTGACAGTGATCTGTGTGCAAAAAGTGTTATTTTTGCATTTGCAAATTTGAAAACCACATCCGATGAAAAAACTGTTCTTCATTGTCCTCTGTCTTATTATGGTAAATTCATGTAAAAAGTCCCCTCAAACAGAGGTTCCTCAAGTTGGAAAATGGGATCCGCAAGTATGGAAAGAACTCAACGAACTGATGTCAAATGCTGGGAATGGATCATACGCTGTGTTTGATTTTGATCAGACCTCCATTGTCCACGATATTTCACAGGCTCTCTGGGTGTACCAGATTGAGTATTTGCGCTTTGCCGATGCTCCGATCAACAATTTTTTGGATGGTGTTCCGACACCGGAGAGCTTGATGCCGGGTATTAGTGTGACCTACGCCGAGATGGGAAATACCTTGTCAGCAGAATATGAAACTTTGACTTCCAGACTGAATGCGGGCGAAAGCCTCGTATCTATCCGGGAATCGGATGTTTATCTTGACTTCCGTGCTCGCATGGCTTCTTTGATGCAGGCAATGGATGAGCAATGGGGAAGTTGGGTGACTTATCTTTGGCAGCCTGGATTGTTGGCAGGTTATACTGAAGCTGAAGCCAAAGCGCTTATTCATGACGCCATTACCGAACAGTTGGGCCTGGGCAAACTCGCCGTTGAGTCGTGGCGATCGCCTGATGGCCAATGGGGTGGGGAGGTTATGCGAGGCATCTGGGTGTCGCAGGAGATGAAAGACCTGTACAAAAGCCTTGATTCTTTCGGCATTGACGTATATGTCTGTTCGGCTTCTCTGGAGTTAATCGTGGAAGTGCTGGCCTGCGATCCGGTTTTGGGATTTGGCATACCCGCGGAGCGAGTTTATGGACTCCGTTTTGTTGCGGGAGACAGAATTGTAGCACAGTTTGACCCCAATTATGAGCAGCCTAACAGGGAAGGAAAAGTGGATTGCATTCGTGCTTATATGGCTCCTTCCCATGGCAACAAGGGACCGGTGCTGGTTGCCGGTGACAGTAACGGCGACGTGGCCATGCTCACAGCATTTCCTGATATGAGACACGGTCTCATCATAGATGTCGGTCGTAGCGCGGAATCCGCCATAGGCCAACTCGCCACTCAGGCCAGGGCTGAAGGCAACACGGGACTTTATCTCCTCCAGCCATCATTTGAGAAGTAACTCATATCTTGAACTTCTTTTATTGTCGTTTTGTCCTTTTTTGTAATTGAAAGTTAGTAGTCCAACAGTCGGCCACAATCGTTCCATTCGCCGAACATCTTTCCCTTTTTCGTTTCTTCAATCAGGTGCGTGAGGGCTTGTTGGTACATCAGAGGATCCCTTTTCTTATAAAAGGCCACGTTGTAAGCGCGGATGCGCTGATACAAGGACGGGAATGACTTGAACTTTGTCCACGCCCGCGCTTCACGCCCACCCAACATGCTTTCTCTGTCGCATGGTGGGTTTCAAGCCATTGGCGAAACTCGTTCCGGGTCTGAATCTGCAGGTTGTTTTGTTCTTCCATAAGTGACGGTTGGTTGTTTCATGTATTTGTCAGTTTATTTTTGGCTATATGAGTACAAAAACATCCGTTATAGCCAAAAATAATTTATTCAAGAAACAAATCAGAAAGAGTTATATTGTTTGTTATTAGATTATTATAATAAATATTTTTCTTTGGTACTTGATTTGAAACGAGCGTGATAAGCACCTGTTTCTGTGTGGGAAAACATTGGCTTAACTCTGCGGCCCGATGACGTAGTTTATCCGCTTCTTGTTTGGTGATGGCGTAAGGATTGTTCGTGTATTTCATTTCGCACAAGGTAGTTACCTTGTCCGCACGTATAATCACCATATCCATTTGTGCATTAGGTGTTTGCATAGGAAAAGTTTTGGTTGCGATTCCTGTGATACCGAGTGCTTTTTGAATCGCATAGATATGGGCGAAACAGAGCCTTTCAAAGCTTAGTCCGAGACAAGTGTTATGGCGCGGAGTGGCTTGGAGGTGCAGCCAGGCATCTCGGTCGAAATGTTGTGATCCGTTCAAAAACTGGAAGTGGAAAAGGCTGTAGAAATCAATGAGTTGGTATATTGCCGTTCTTCCTTTGACAGGATTGTAACGACGGATAAAGCTGCATTGTTCCAATTCGTCCAGTTTTCGTGTCAGGCCACCGCCGTTGGCCAAACCGGTAGCTTTTACAATCTCTTCGCGCGTGTAACCACTGCGGCGTTTGCTCAAGGCAGCGATTATTTTCACGTAATCCTCCGATTTATTGAACAACGACTTGTACAAAGTGTCAAACTCGTCTTTAAGCAATGCATTAGGCGCAAAGAACAGCCTGTCAATGTTTTGTGCAAGACTCATGGAACGATCCAACAGGTGCAGATAATAAGGTATGCCACCCATCACCATGTAACATTCCGCAACCAGATCGTCAGTCCAACGCACTCCTTGGGAATGAAGGTAAGCCTTGGTCTCCACAAGGGTGAACGGCTCAAGGTGCAAATGGCACGTCAGACGGTTGTGCAGGCCTCCTTTATTGCGGATAATGTTCTTCACCATCCAAGAGGCCGCGCTGCCACATACCACAAACAACAAATTTTACCAGCTTTCTCTCTTGTCGGCGTCTCAGGGTCCTAATAGAATTCGATTTCGACCATATACGCTGGCTTGTCGTTTTGCTGGCGCAAGGGTGCGAAATTCAGTAATACAACCCGAGCTGTTCGGCGGAGTCCCATCCGATGTTTGGATATTCCTTGTAGCCAGAGGTGGAATACGGGGTTTGGAGGCTCACGTCAAAAAGCATTGCATCATCCTCATCGATGTCCCAGACGGTTCCGTCGGCCGAAAAAGCCTTGAGCAAGTCGTCGTTTCCGTTGCGGAGGTAAAGCCATCCGTCCATGTTCTTCTTGAAGAGTTTAGGACGGCACCACGCGTGAATGGATTCCGGGGCCAGGAAAGTGATGAGGTTGTCCGTGAGGGCGTACAAATGCATACGCGAAATCCCGCAGGGGAATGTGATGGCATAGCGGTACTCGCCCACTTTCCACAACAAAGGCAAGTTCTCGCAGAGTTTGTCGCATTCCACTTCCACATAATCGAAGAGAATCATTTCCAAATCTTCAAGTTCGGTTGCCCGCTCCACGAGGATGAGGGTGTCCGTGTCGATCGGATTCTTCAGCCGTTCCTCGCGTATCAGGGCTTCTTCGCGCGGTTTCTCGGTTTTCTTGTCGTAAGTCATTTTGGCAACCGGGTCCCACCCTTTTCCCTTGGCATACTTATAGATTTCTGATTGGAAAGAATAACAAGCGCTCCAGGCAAGAAGCAGAACATATAGGACAGCCAATCCGTAATTATGGCTTTTGATAATCGAGTATCCTATCGCGAAAAGAAAAAACGCAGCAAGGACGGCAAAGACCATGTGATCGAAACGACGCTGCTCCTTTTCCTGCGCCTCAAACGGTTGTTCAATCATTCGCTTTCGTCTCTGGTAATAATTCTTTCGATGTAATCCCATAATGATTCGTTTTGACGGTGTAAAGATACATTTTATGAGTGAATGTTGTTTATTTCCTGTTAACACGAAGTAATTAACAGCCGAAGGCTAGCCAACAGCGAAGCTAACTAACTATTTTAGTGTTCCATACTGTTCGTCGCTAACGGGCTCCAGCCACTCGTTGCTGGCCCCCTCCTGCACGTCCTTGTGGTAGGTGAGGTGCTGCATCCAGCTGTCCTTGGCGGCCCCGTGCCAGTGCTTCACGCCTTCGGGAATTTCGATAATTATACCGGGCTCTAACTTGACGGCGGGCTTGCCCCATTCCTGATACCAGCCGCGACCATACACGCACACCAGCACCTGCACCTGCTTGTGGTGGATGTGCCAGTTGTTGCGGCAGCCCGGCTCGAAGGTCACGTTGACTATGCCGCCGTCGTAAGGCGCAAGGTAGCTGTTGCCGATGAAGTACTGCGCATAGGCGGTGTTCGGCTCGCCCCGCCTCCAGCTCGACTTCAAGTCAACGTGGTTCTGGACGTATATGTCGCTGGCAAAGTGGTCGTTGACAGAATCTTTGATGCCCAACTGCTGAATAGCCACAGCGACACGATGTGCCTCCATTTTGCCCACACGCTCCTGCAATACTTTCGGGATGGCGAGCAGCTGGGCATCGGTCAGACCCATGTTCCGTGCGCCGCGCACGTGGGCGGCTAACTGGGGTTCCACGCCCTCCAAGCCGGCCAAAGCACTGACGGTCACTAACTCACGGTCGGCGTGGGTAAGCAGGTCGCGGGCGAAGATGTCGCCGAAGAGATGTGACTTGAGGTAGTAGTCCTCGGCGGGACAGAATTGGTAGTCGAAGGGCTGTCCCGACAGTTTGGTCTGCACCTCGGTGCCTTGTTTCAGGGCTTCGTAGTTGGAGGGTAGGGGAGTGGACTCGGTGCCGATCTCCACCTCACCGCGTTGCTCCATCACCTTCTGCAAGGTGCCTAACGCGTTGAGTGAACGCGGAAATCCTGTGTAAGCGTAGAGTTGCGAGAGGGCCTCCTTGATCTGGTTTGCGGTAAGCCCCGCTTCAAAGCCCTCGTTGATAGCGGTGGCCAACGATGTTTGGTCGCCCTGAGCCTCGTAGCAGGCGATGGCCGACATCGCCGCCGTCTGTTTCTCGTTGAATGTCAAAGTGTTCATATCTTTGTCTGTTTTTGTTGTCTTGTTGCAGCCGGCCAATAAAACGACGGCGGCGGCGAAAATCAGAAGGGTGTGTTTCATAATATTTTGAGTTGTTTGTAGATGCAAAAATAAAAAAATACTCGAAGTTTTCTACAAAAATTTTTTGTTGGATTATTAAAAAATACAATGACAAAATATTATTCATCATTCCTTCCCTTCGTTTATATCCTGATTTACAGACACCAAACACAGGTTGTTTTTTTTCTGTAAAAAAATTACGGCGATTCAAAAAAATTATTATTTTTGCAACGTGATTAAAGTATAAAACGTCATGTTAGTCAAATTTGCCGTAAAAAATTTTCGAGGATTCGTTGAAAGGATAGAATGGGACTTGTCGCATCCTAATAATTATGAGTTCAATAAAAACGCCGTAAGGGATGGCATTGTCAAGAATGGCATTGTCTATGGCCCCAATGGGTCAGGAAAGTCAAACTTTGCATTGGCTATCTTTGACATAGAAAATCATCTTTCCTCGAAATGGAAAAAAAATGATTATTATTCCAACTTCGTGTATACAGGCAATCCCCAAGCTCCGGTGGAATTTGAATACGTCTTCAAGTTTGGCGATGACCTTCTGGAATATCAATATTCAAAGAACTCTGCTGGATTGCTTGTTACAGAATCGTTAGTGGTGAACCACAAATTGGTGTTCAAGAAAGATGCCGCTTTTTTCGAGATTGATAATGAACAATTCAAGATTGACAGCACGGTCAAAGAGAACTTCAAGCAGAATGTGAATAGCGTTTCTGTCATCAACTTCATCACGGCTTCCTATCCCTTGCCACAAGAGCATTATATTGTCAAGTTGATGCTGTTTGTGAACTCCATGCTGTGGTTCAAGAATTTGGATAGCCGTGAGTTTATCGGCCTTGAAACATCCAGCTTTGGTTTGGAGGAGTTTATTATCCAAAACAACTACGTCGAGGACTTCTCCCAATTCTTGGCCAAGGTGAGCGAACAAGAATTCAAGTTTGCTGCTCCAAAAGAAGGCAACAAGATTTTGTTTTGCGAAATTGGAGGCAACACAACACCTTTCTTGTCCATCGCTTCAACAGGGACAAAAGCCTTGGAATTGCTCTATGTGTGGATCAAGCGGATGTCGGCTGCTTCGTTTGTCTTTATTGATGAATTTGACGCTTTCTATCATTTCAAATTGTCGTTTGAAGTGTGCAAGATCCTGTTCAACATGGATTGCCAGGTCTTCACTTCTTCCCACAACACCTATTTGATGACTAATGACCTCTTGCGCCCTGATTGCAATTTTATTCTGCAAAACAACAAAATCAAGCCGCTTCAGGCTTGCACCGAGAAAGAGTTGAGGTTTGGACATAACATCGAGAAAATCTATAGAGCCAATGCGTTCCATGTCGAGTAGCGAGTTGCATCTTTTCGTGTTTGAGGGTGTTCGGGCTGAATCCAAATATGTGGACAAGCTGGAGCAGCATTTCCTTGGCAAAAGGATTTCGGTGAAATGTGTCTATGATGCCGAGATTTACCAATTG
>JAFXPL010000027.1 GCA_017527945.1 Bacteroidales bacterium
CCGAGCATGGTGGCGGCGTTGATGCGGGCGCGGTACTTGGTGGCCAGCATCTCGGCGATGCGTGCCATGATGGCGGCGCGCTCGTCCCAAGGCGTGTTCTCCCAGTCGTGCTTGGCGGCTTGGGCGGCGTCGATGGCCATGCGGACTTCCTTTTCGCCTACCTTATGGTAGCGTGCGATGACGTGCTTGTGGTCATGAGGCATCACCACTTCGCCCATGTCGCCCGTGCGGACTTCTTGGCCGTTGATGATGGCGGGGATTTCAACGATTTCGTTAGATTGTCTTTCGAGTTCCTTCTGGAGTTCGATTCTCTCCGGACTGCCTGGCTTGTAGCTTTTTACAGGCTCGTTGTCCGGCTTCGCAAATGTAATCAGTGCGTTGTTCATGTTTGGTATTTAAAGATTTAAAATTTAAGATTTAAAGATTAGATATTCTTTTGGTCGCACAAAGCGGTCTGGGGTTATTTCTGTATGGCTGTTTCCAATAATTCTACATGGTCATGGTGAAGGATGACTTTCATCCAACTGAGACGATTTTGGTTGTTTTCGGTGAGTTTAAAACCAATGTATTTCTCTTCATCCATTGGGAAAGCGTTGAGACTGGCGTCGGTGCACATGAAAGTGTTGTTGTTGTCGAAACTGTCATTGGCGTTATTGGCACATAGCGAGAATTCTTGGTTGACGATGTTGCCCAACAATGCAACGTTTTCGTTTGGACATTTGAGCGTAATAACAATACCGTGTTCATGTTCTATATGGTGTTCATGTCCTTCTGAATCGCAATCCCACCAATGGAATTGGATGTCGCCTTGTCCGTCGCCGTTGAGGTCAACGGTGTTGCCCCAGGAAAAATGGCCATATTGCTCTGGGTTTAAAGTGCCGTTGCATGAGGTAACGACCATTCCTTCGTTATCGCCAAAGGTAATTGGATTATTGGATACCTCGGGGTCGTTGGGACATGATTTCTTGCACGACGGCATGATGCAGATTATCGCCAGTGCCAATGCAAGGAATAATGACTTTTTCATTTTATGAGCTTTTAAAATGCGGGTGCAAATATAGTAAAAATCGTTGGGAAAAACTCTTGTGCAACATTTTTTCGTTTTTTCAGGTTGGTGAGATTCCCAAAGGGAATGAATTTCGTTCAATAAATCAATCAGCGGCGGCAAGGAGAGTCTACAATCTGTAGATGCCACACACCGCTGCTTGACAAACGAACGCCATCTTCCATTCCTGCAGGGAATCTCATACCTTATTTTTGTATGGCGGTCTCAAGCAGTCTCATGCGGTGGGTACCATCGGGTTGCGAAACAAGTATGATTTTTAGCCAGCCTAATTTTATCTTCCCTTCAGTTGTTTTAAGTTTAAGACCAATGTATTTCTCCTCGTCTAAAGGAAAATTAAACGAAGGATTGTCAAAATAATATTCGACTTTATAACAAATCGTATCGTTAGAATGGATTTCTTCTCCACCGGCACTATAAGGGACTCTGAATACTTCTCGTGGATACCAGTAAAAGAAATCTTTTTCTGAAAACTGGTCTCCAGTATTGCAAGGATGGAGAATGCATGCAGGATAACTGCCAATGTAAATGTCGGAAACAGAGATTGGTTTGTGGTTTTCAAAGGTCTCTATGACAACTATGGTGGTGTCGTTAGAATGTAAAATGGTGGTGTCGGAGTGATAGTAATCATCGAAATAAGCCTCGTCACAATAAAGTTCTATATTGCTCGCAGGATTGCTTATATAAATACTTGATGTAAAGCATTGGTGAATTGACAAATAATCGTCGTTTGTAATACCTTCAGATAGCCAGAAATCTCCTCCACAAGATCAAATATAATGTCTCCGATTCCGTCATAATCAAGGTCAACATAATTTCTGCATGTGACCCAATTTATAGTTACAGGTTCGTCTTGAGTAGGATTGGAATAACTCAAGAATGTTGAGTCGTAAACGACTACATCCATATCCTTTGTGTCTCCGATGGTAATCTTGTTTGTGAACCAATCGAAATCTTTACCGCAAGATGGCATGATGCAAATTGAAGCTATAGCCAATGCCAAAAAGAGCGTTTTTTTTCATTGTTATAGGGCTTTAAGTGTTTTTTTTTGTTTTTATACAAGCTTGCAAATATAGTAAAAACCATCTTGAAAAACTTCATTTCGAATTTTTCGTGATAAATTTTGCCGTCGCTTTGCAATGAAACTTTCTTCCAATCGGAACGCATATCCAAATTTTTTGTACTTTAGCACCGCCAAAAGTTCCAGTTTTTAAATTTTGAAACCATGTTTTTCGGACGAAATTCTGCTAACATTTTCCAATAAAAGAAATACCAATATGATGAAACAAACGATTATTTTCGGCAACATCATCACGATGGATGAAAAAAGGCCCTTTGCCAAGGCCGCTTTAGTTAAGGATGGCGTGTTTGCCTATATCGGAAACGCGGATGAAGCGAAGAAGCTCGCAGGCGCAGACGCGCAGGTGCTTGATTATGGTGACAACTTCATCTATCCTGGCTTCCTCGAATCCCATAGTCATGGCTATCTGGCCGGTGACCGTGCCGTCGGGCAGGCAGATCTCACCAAAATCCTTACGACCGACTACGCAAAATACCGCGAGATTATCAAGGATTTTATTGCGAAGAACCCCCAGCGCGAGTTCTATCTTGCCTCAGGATGGGTTGAAAACGACGAATATGTCAGCAAGGCATATTTGGACGAGATTTGTTCCGATAAGCCGCTGTTCATGCAAACTGGAGGCGGACACTCCATGTTGCTCAACACCAAGGCACTGGAATGGGCCGGCATTGACGCGGCCTACGCGAAGAAAATGGGCTATGACTTGGTACATGTGGACAAGAACGGCGAACCGGACGGCTACGTCTGTGAAGGACCAGTGTTTGAAATTTATCCCAAGCTTCCCACTTCTGTTGAGTATGCCAAAAACTATCTGCTCGCTTGGCAGGATATCGCCTTCAGAAACGGATATACCGCTGTCGCAGACGCGGGCGTGGAGGTCGCTTCTCCGTTGTCTACCCAAGCCTATTATGAGCTGGAGAAGGAAGGCAAGCTGAAGCTGCGCACCTACGCTTATATGTATGTTACCGACAATATCGGAAGCCCGAAGGCGGAGATTGCCCGCATCGCCGCAGAACGCGCCATGTACAGTGGCGAATATTTCCATATTATAGGTGCCAAGGCATTCCTCGACGGCGTGACCGAAGCACACACGGGCTGGCAGAATCAGGATTACCTCGACCAACCTGGCTATCACGGTGCGGAGCGCTTCAACAACCACGACAAGATGGTGGAACTGATTACCGAGGCCGACAAAGAAGGCCTTTCCGTCCATGTCCACTCCGAAGGAGGTGGTGCCGTACACTTCATGTTGGACTGCATCGAAGACGCAGAGAAAATCACCGGCAATAAGGACCAGCGCAACGTGCTGGCACATCTGCATTTCGTGACTGACGAGGATATCCGCCGCATGGCAGAGACGGGTTCCGTGGCTGCGGTTCCGCCGCTTTGGACGCCTGCGGTTCCAGGTGTTTATCAACAAGAAATAACATACGTCGGTCAGGAATTGACAGATCAGGCTTATCCCATCAAATCCTTCTATGATGCAGGTGCCAATGTGGTCTTCCACTCTGATTATCCGGTTTCTCCGATGCTGGATATCAAATATAGCATTTACACGGCAGAAAAACGTGCGTATCCGAAGAAGGCATTTGGCGGTGTGGACTCACCGCGCAATCTCAAGGAGGCCATCACCCGCGAACAGTCGCTGCGTGCCATGACCATCAATGTGGCGCGTCAGTGGCATCAGGAGCATCGCTTAGGCTCCATCGAGTTCGGCAAGATTGCCAACATGACGGTGTTCGACTGCGACTTCCTGCATGACGATATCGAGAAGGTCGGACAGGCCAACATCATCGCCACCATCGTGGACGGCGAGGAAGTCTTTAAGGCGAGCCGATAACGACACATGTAAATTGGTATTTCACAAACAGTAACAATAAATATTAAAAACAACATTATAAACGATAATAATCATGAAAGCAGATCAAATCATCAAAAACGCAAAGATTTTCACTTCTGACAAGAACAACCCGCAAGCGACCGTACTCGTGGTGAAGGACGGCAAATTTGTCTATGTAGGCGACGAGGCCGGCCTGTCGGCTTACGAAGGGAAGGTCACCGACCTTGGCGGCAAGTTCATCATGCCCGGCATCATCGACAGCCATGTACATATAACTATTCCCGTCGGTTTTGAGTACGCACCTATGGGAGAACGGATCGAGCCGGACGGCAAGCAGGCTGCCCTGGACATCATGGCGGACTATATCAAAAAGAACCCCGGGGAGAAGCGCTACAGGTTCTACATGGAGAAAAGGTTCCTGAAAGGTGAGGATATTGTCAAGGAGGAGCTGGACGCCATCTGCCCGGATGCCGAGCTTCAGATTCAGGAAGGGGAAGGACACAGCATCTGGGTAAACTCAAAGATTCTTAAGAGGCACGGCATTACAGATGAAACGCCGGATCCCATCCCGGGACTTGCGTATTACGTACGTAAGGACGGACATGTGACCGGAAATATGTACGAGGGCGCAACGGAAGTTCGCATCATTCTTGACAGCGGGATGGAACTGACCGATGAGCAGGTCGATGCGGCGCTTCAGCGTTGGATCGATTTTGCCGTCGAATACGGAGTTTCTGCGGTATTTGATGCCGGTCTTCCAGGGGATATGAAGTTCCATGAGAAGGTCTATAAGCGTTTGGTCGAACTGGACAAGCAAGGAAAACTGCCCATTTATGTTGACGGCAGCCTTGTGGTCAACTCGGAGCGGGATGCAGAGGAGGGCCTGAAGCAACTGAAGCGCATACAGCGAGAGTACAACACGGAACACCTGAAGGTTCATACCATGAAGATTTTCATGGACGGTACCCAAAAGATTCATACTGCGGCCATGGTCACGCCATACGTGGATGTACATACGACGGGAGCTACCGCTTTCTCTGCGGAGGGGATCGCAAAGCTTTTGAAGGAACTCAACGAAGCCAATCTGGATCTTCACCTTCACACCGTCGGTGAGCGCGCGTCACGCACGGTATTGGATGGCGTTGAGATGGCCAAAAAGGAGATGGGAGACAACCTCCATGTGAGAGTTACCTGCGCCCATCTTGAAATTGAGTGCGACGATGATCTGGAACGTTTCGCCAAGCTGGGCGTGTTTGCCAACTTTACCCCGCACTGGCATTCTGGAGACCCCGCCATTGCGGCTACATGGCTTGGCGAGGAACGTGCCCGCAAACAGTTCCGCTGCAAAACGGTTTGGGACAGTGGTGCCACAGTGGCCTGGTCCAGCGACAATATTGTCTTTATGGATTTCACCACCTGGAACCCCTACTTAGGCATGGAGGTGGGAATGACCCGCTGGATTACCGAAAAGACCAGGGACTACCCATACACCGTTGCTTCCAAAGTATTCCCGCCTGAGAATGAGAGAATGAGCATTGAGGAAATGCTCATCGGCTATACCATCAACGGAGCCAAGCAGCTTGGCATCGAGGCCAAAAAGGGTTCCATCGAAGTCGGCAAGGACGCTGACTTCCTGGTGTTCGACAACGACTTGCTCACAGCTGAGCACGAGGGCTTCAGCTACAACAAACCGACTGAGGTTTACATTGGCGGAAAGAAAATGAACTAATCTTTAAACTAAATGAATATGAACAAGAATCAACCTCTGGATTATTCCAATAAAGCTAATTGGTATCAAATTCCTCAAATCACCAAGGATGTCGACACATTCTATGTATATGCAACCGAGTATATTCTCGGTAGCTTTGAGGAGGGTGCTCCCGATTTCGCAACCATCGACAACGTCGAGATGCGGGAAGGTGTGAAGGTTGAATACAGGGACCACGCATCCGCCTTCGCAGAGGCAACCAATGTATTCCTACCGTATTACAGACAATCCGGCCTGAAATACGCTGGTGAAATCTTCAATAAGACCGGGAGTGCCGACGGTGCGTTTATGGGGATGCCCATTGGAGATATAACCGCCGCATTGGACTACTATTTTGAGAATTGCAACGGCGGCCGTCCATTCATCATCGCCGGTCACAGTCAGGGTTCGGCCATGGTTTTAATGCTGCTCCGCACCTACTTCAAGGATCACCCCGAGTACTATGCACGCATGCTCGCAGCCTACACCATCGGCTACTCCGTCACCAAGAATTACCTTGCCGCCAACCCGCACCTGAAGTTTGCCACCGGCGAGACCGACACGGGCGTCATCATAGCCTTTAACACGGAAGGTCCCAAGAATGTGGAACTCAAAGCCCACAATGTAGTGGTGCTGCCCGAAACCATGAGTATCAACCCCCTGAACTGGAAGCTTGACGAAACATACGCTCCGGCAAGCATGAACCTGGGTTCCATCATACTGGACGAGAAAACGGGAGAGCCTTCAATTGGCGATGTCGGTGCCGATGCGCAAATCGACCTCGACCGTGGAGTGGTGGTGACGCATGCCCAAGTTCCTGCGGTGGATGAGTACACCGCTAAAGTATCTGCCGAATTCTTCGGACCAGATGGCCGCCACGCCTATGACTATATGTACTACTATAAAAACATCAAAGCCAACGTGGCGAAGCGTGTCGCGGCTTATCTGAGCAAAAAATAACTAAAAAGAGGAATAAGGCTATGGAGCTGCAAGAAATTAGTGAGCTGCCGAGAGAAATGTGCGGCGGCGAGAACAAACCGATTACCGATGGCAATTATGACAAGTCGTTGGCAGTCAAATGTGTTAATGGTACTTTCGTTGGCAGAAAGACGGAGAACATCATTTCCTATAAAGGCATTCCTTTTGTTGATCAGCAGCCTATAGGCAACCTGCGCTGGAAAGCTCCGGTTGCCTTTATTCCGGACAACGGCGTATATGAAGCCTATCATTTTGAGAGAATGCCCGTTCAGGATCTGACAATTACCGACTATCAGGGTGAAGGCTGCCTGTATCTGAACGTATGGAAAGCCGATGATGCATCTGCGGTGAAGAAGCCAGTCATGGTGTGGATTCACGGCGGCGCTTTTGTATCAGGTGGAACGGGCATTGACTTGTTTGACGGTACTGAACTCGTCAAAGAAAACCCGGATGTCATTGTAGTTACCGTCGCCTACAGGCTAGGCGTCCTTGGCTTCCTTCATTTGTCGCACCTGGCCGACGGTAAGGACTATCCCGACGCACAGAACCTGGGGCTGTTGGACCAGAAGATGGCGTTTAAATGGGTCCATGAGAACATCGCAGCCTTCGGCGGCGACCCCGACAACGTGACCATCTGGGGCGAATCGGCTGGTGCCGCAAGCGTGACCATGCAGCCGCTGATCGAAGGTTCCCAGCAGTATTTCAAGAAGGTCATCGCCCAAAGCGGCGCCCCCTCACAGACGAATTCTTTGGAAGAGTCTATCGCCACCACGAATGATTTGATGAAGGCCTTGGAATGCAAAACCGTCGCCGACCTGATGAAGGTGGATGCCCGTAAGTTGGTGGATACGGCTGCTGCTGTAGTCGCATTCCGCATCTTCCCCGTCAGAGACGGACGCATCCTGCCTTTGGATCCGTGGGAAGCATACGCCAACGGCATTGCCAAGGATATCACCTTCCTCCAAGGCTGCAACAAGGATGAAATGAACTGCTTCGTGGCTGATTGGGGAGTGGAAGCATTCAAAGCGTGGGCCGCAGAACGCAAGACACACAAATATGCCCAACTGCTGACGGACGAAGAGAGAGCGAAGTTAGAAAGCTTCTGCAAGGAAGGGGCGGTAGAAGACTGGGATCCTGACAGCCGCCTGTTCGGTCATAGCTGGTTTATTGAGGGCGCCATCAAGATGTCGGAGAGCCAGACCACGGGCGGCGGCAAATCCTACACCTATTTCTATAGGGTAGAATCTTCTAATCCGATACGGAAAAGTGCACATTTCGAAGAGGTTCCCATCGTATTCGCCCATCCGGAACTGATAGAAGGCAGACCGTATGACGCAACATTCTGCAAGGCCATGCGCAAGATGTGGGTACAGTTTGCCAAGACCGGCGTCCCGTCAGAGAATTGGCCGCTTTATGACCTCAAGGACAAGCAGGTGATGGTCCTCGACGAGTTTGACATCCATCCGGCCAAGGAATCCGAGGTAAAAATTGTGGATTGGGACAGGACTTGTTTGCTCAACAAGTATTACATGCTTTAATTAAAAATGGAGAAGCAATCATGAAAGCAGATAGAATCATCAAAAACGCAAAAATTTATACTTCAGATAAGAACAACCCAATGGCGACCGCCCTCGTGGTAAAGGACGGCAAGTTTGTCTATGTAGGCAACGAAGCTGGTCTCGCAAATTATGAGGGCGAAGTCACCGATTTAGGCGGAAAGTTCATCATGCCCGGCCTCATTGATAGCCACGTCCATATTACCACGGGCGTTGGGTTTGAGTACGCCGATTTAGGCGTTCCCGTCATGTGTTCCACCAAAAAGGACTGCCTGGACTTTATGGCGAAGTATATTAAGGACAATCCTGGCCTGAAGCGTTACAGATTCATGATGGAACGGACATGCCTGGATGGAGAAGATCTCACAAAAGAAGAACTCGACGCGATATGCCCAGACGCGGAAATGCTGGTTTTGGAGGGTGAAGTGCACAGCAACTGGGTGAACTCCAAGATCCTTGCGGCGCACGGAATTACCGATGAAACGCCTGACCCCGTGCCAGAGCTGGCCTATTTCGTGCGCAAGGACGGGCACGTGACAGGAAACTCGTTCGAGACCGCCAGCTGGCCCATGCTCTTCGACAGCGTGAACGACCTGACGGACGAGCAGATTAGCACGGCCGTACTGCGCTGGCTTGACAGCTCCATTAAGTATGGCGTGAGTTGTGTTTTTGACGCCGGCTTCCCGGAGCAAAACGGAATGAATGAGCGGATTTACAAATATCTGCAGGAGTTGGACAAGCAGGGCAAGCTGCCCGTCTACGTGGATGGATGCTATGTGCTTACGCAGCCGAGGAAAATGAGGGAGGCCTTGGAAGGGGTGAAACGCTTCCATAAAGAGTTTGACACGGAGCATGTAAAGGTTCACACGCTGAAAATCTTCATGGACGGCACCCTCAAGATCGAGACCGCAGCGATGGTGACGCCCTACGTGGACACCGGTGTGAAGGGAGCCACAGCCTTCAATGCGCAGCAGGTGGCCGAAATCCTGAAAGAGCTTAACGAGATGGGGTTAGACCTTCACGTGCACACCGTCGGCGAGGCCGCGTCGCGTGTGGTGCTTGATGGCGTGGAACTGGCCAAAAAGGAACTGGGAGACAACTTCCGTGTGAAGGTTACCTGCGCCCATCTGTGGGTCCAAGATGACGCGGATTTGAACCGTTTTGCAAAACTTGGCGTAACGGCCAACTTCACCCCGTGGTGGCACAGTGGCAACGTGGGCGGCAATCCTATTGAGTACTGGCCCACTTTCATTGGAGAGAAGCGTGCCCATTCCATGTTCCGCTGTAAGACCATGTGGGACAGTGGTGCATTGGTAACCTGGTCGAGCGATGAGGTCTTCTACGGCGACTTCAGGAACTGGAGTCCCTATCTGGCCATGGAGATTGGAATGACCCGCTGGATCAATGAGAAGACCCGATTCGACGAATACAGTAGAACCGTTGCAGCTTTCCCTCCCGAGAGCGAGAGAATGAACATTGATGAAATGATTCTGGGCTATACCATCAACGGAGCCAAGCAGCTCGGCATCGAAGCGAAAAAAGGCTCCATCGAGGTCGGCAAGGACGCCGACTTCCTGGTGTTCGACAAAGACCTGACGACAGCAGAGCACGCAGGTTTCAGCTACAACATGCCGAAGGATGTGTTTATCTGTGGAAAGAAGGTGAAATAAATCACATATTAAATTAAATAATAACAAAAGGATAGTTATTCAATGAGTAACATAAAAAGAGAATTCAAGGATTTGGCCATTTACGATCCATACGAGTATTTGAACAGCGAAATCACGGGGGACTACGACAAGGCCCATGCCGTGAAGTGCGTGAATGGAACCTTCGTCGGAACCGAGGAGAACGGGGTTGCGTCGTGGCTGGGCATCCCCTTCGCGAAGGCACCAGTGGGCGAGCGCCGCTTCAAGGCACCGGAGTACGTGGACGCGAGCGACAGGGTCTTCGAGGCCAAGTACTACGGAAAGTGTTCTTTCGGCGCAGCCTACCCGGATTGCATACAAAAGCTGCTCTCTGAGGACTGCCTCTACCTAAACATCTGGGTCAATGCCGACGACAAGACCGAGAAGAAGCCGGTGATGGTCTGGATCCACGGCGGGGCATACGTTGCCGGATCAGGCTCGCAGGCCTCCTACAGCGGAGCCAACCTCGTCCAGAAGCAAAGTGACATCATTCTGGTGAACATCAACTACCGCCTGAACATGTACGGCTTCATGGACTTCTCGTCGGTGCCCGGCGGCGAAAACTTCAAGACAGCGCCCTGCAACGGCCTGCTCGACCAGGCTATGGCGCTCAGGTGGGTGCACGAGAACATCGCC
>JAFXPL010000006.1 GCA_017527945.1 Bacteroidales bacterium
GACCAATGTCCACGGCTGCGACAGCATCGTGACGCTGACCCTGACGGTGAATCCGATGAAGACGACCTCCCTTGACGGCGAGATCTGTTTAGGCGAAAGCTACACGGCGAACGGCTTCAACATCACGCCGACCGAGGCGGGTACGACCACGCACACGCTGAGTCTGACCACCGCGAAGGACTGCGACAGCATCGTGACGCTGACCCTGACCACGTACCCGAACCCCGTCGTGAATGTCAACTCCGTGGCTGACCTCTGTCCGAACGTGGGCTCTGTTGAGCTGACCGCGACTGTGACAGCTACCACTGCTGACTACACTTACGAGTGGAGCGGTGACCTGACGGTCGCCCCGGCCACGAACACCACCTCGGCTTTGTCGTCCACTGCTGTTGCGACTATCCCGTCGGCACCCAATTCCTGCGGACAAACATACTACGAGTCTGTCAAGGTGACGGATGCCCATAACTGCGTGGCGTTAGCTTCTTTCAGCATTGCAGTGCGGATGCCGGCTACACCCGTCATCACCGCCTCGGCCGCCGACCATGATTTTGAATGCGAACCTGCATTGGGCATCCCGACCTTCACGGTTGCCGACGACTGCGAGGGCATATTCACTCTTCCGGCCGACAGCGTGACCGATGGCGGTGTCATCTCCACGGGCACGCACACCTACTCCCATACCTGGACGGCCCACTACACCGATGCCTGCGGCAACCACGCCGCCGACAAGAGTGTGACCTACACTTGGACCGTGGCTCCCGAAGTCACGATTACCTGCCCGCCCGACCACTATGACACCCTCGCCTTCGGCGACTGCGTGATGAACATCTATCCCGAACAAATAGGCATACCTACCATCAATGCGCCGTCTGACTGGCCCGTGACCGTCTCCAACGACATCCCTGAGGATTACCTCTTCCAAGAAGGGGAAACTATCATCACCTGGGTGGCTACCGACCCAGTGTGCGGCAATAGTGTCAGCTGCGAGCAGAAGGTCATCGTGGTCTTCCCGAAGTGCCCCGATGCGGTTGACTGTGAGGGCAACGTCTATCACGGCGTGCGCATCGACTGCGACTGCTGGACGCAGACCAACCTCGTCTCCAACTGCTACGGCGATGCCAACGAATGCGTGGAGACGGGCAATTGCGACGATCCGATCCCGTGCGTTTTCGAGTACGAATCGGGCTTCCATCCGAATGTCGATGAGAACGTGGCGATTTACGGCAAGCTCTACTGCGACACGGCCGGGGTGGGGGATAGCACGGTGAACGAGCACGGTCACATCCGGGGCATCTGTCCGGAGGGCTGGTACCTGCCGACGGTCGAGAAGTACGCCGAGCTCTTCCTCCACGGCGACGCGCTGAAGTCGCCGCTCTACTGGGCGGATGGCGGAGGCGATAACAGTACGGGGTTCTCGTGGCTGCCTGCGGGCTGGTACAACGGTGCCCTGCAACGATTCGAGGGCATGGGCTCCGAGGGCTACTTCTTAGCCGTGGAGACCACCGTCGAGGGCTTCCGCACCGTGGTCTTCACCATGCAGCACGACTGCGACGAAGTGAAGAGCATCGAAACGCACCAGGGCTTCGGCTATAGTGTGCGATGCGTTAAGGAGAAGGATTAGGAGGTTTAGTAAGTTTAGTAAGTTTAGTGAGTTTAGTAAGTTTAGTAAGTTTAGTGGGTTGAACTTGAAACCTGAAACCTGAAACCAAAGAGAGGACCTGCGCGGGTCCTCTCTTTTTTTGTTGAAAATTGAAAATGTATGCGGGAGGCGGTATGCCGTGCCCTTAAGCGTTTTCCGAGATGCAGGGCCAGGGGTTGACCTCGATGCCGGCCATGCGCTCCATGGCTTCGTGCGCCGCGCGGCTCACCCGGTCGATTTCCTCCTTGCGGTTTGCGCTCTTGTCGAACCAGATGGGCTCGCCCACGTGCAACGTCACACAGGGGTAGTCCTTCTTCCCGAACAGGCGGTAAATCCCCTTGCGCTCGCGAAAGGTATAGACGAACGGGATGACGGGCCGGTTGTATTTGTAGGCCATGGAGAAGGCCCCGCGCTTGAACGGGCGGATGGGCACGTACATGTCCCAGCGCACCGCTTCGGGGAAGATGATGAACCAGAACTTGCGGCGGGCGTACTCGTCGAAGGCCTCGTTGTATTTGCGGATGCCTTCGCGGGTCTCGGGAATCGGGATGCCGCCGGCCTGCCGCAGGATCCAGCTGCCGTGGCCGTTGAAATGCTTGGCGAACATGGGGATGCGCACCTGGCGAAACTTCTGGCACGCCGAGTTGACCCCCAGCGCGTCGAACACGAAGACGTGGTTGCAGATGCACACCGCCCCGTCCTGGAGCTGTTCCTTGTATTTCCGCAAATCACCTTCGATCTGGAGACCGTAGTGGCAGCGGTTGTGGACGGCAATCATCAGCCATTTCACCACCCAGCCTGCAATGGTATTGAGCTTGAACTTGAATGACTTGTCGAGGTAGGGGTAGGTCTCGTCGAAGGTGTAGCGCCCCTTCGTGGAGTCCTCTACATCGACATGCACCAGACGGCGGTGCGGGTCGTCGGTCGGGTATTCGATGCCGATTTCGGGGATATAGACCCCGTCTTTCACCTTGAAAGTGCCGAATTCCGCTGCCATGGCTTATTTTTTCACAATGTTGGACATCTTGTAGGTGGTCACCGTGCCGTTGAATTCCTCCATGACCATTTCCACGGGTAGGTTGTCGGACTTGCGGTAGGTGATGACGATTTTGGCGTAGCCGCGCGTGCCGGTCTTCTTTGCCGTGAGGGTCACCACCTTGTTGGCACCCTTCTCCGACACGGAGGTCTCCGCGTTGTTGTCGGCGGCGGCCTGTTTCCAGTTGCCGGCGATGCAGTTCATCAGCGTGTTCCGCTGTCCCCGCACGGCGGCGTTCTTCTCGGTGTCCACTACGGACTTCTTCCCTCGAATGTTCATTTTCACCGTCTTCCCGTCGATGATGAAATAGTCGCCGGCGGGCTTGGTGTAGTTCATCTCCAGCTTGTCGCCCGACAGAAGCTTCAGGTTTCCTTCCGACTCGATGGTCTTGCCGGAGGCCTTGATGTAGCGGCTTTGGGTGAAACGGCATTCAGCCTTCTGCGCGGAGGCAGCGAAGGCGATGAAAATCAGGACGATAGTCAGTATCTTTTTCATTATGGGTTTATTTTTGACGATAGATAATAAACGATGTAATCAGGCGGCAAAAATACATTTATTTTCGATAAATGTACAAGTTTGTCAGGCGTGCATTTTTTCCACCCGTTTCCGCATGAACGGCCATTTCATCAGCCAACGGAAGAAGAGCGGCTGCAGGGAGTAGGTGATCAGGATGGTGGAGGCCATGCCGATGAGGGTGCTGACACCGATGGACTTGAGGGCCGGATGGGCGGCGAACAGCATCACCGTCACCACTACAATCAGTACGAACGCCGAGAAGAAGATGGCCACCTTGTGGTCCTCCAACAGACGGTTGTCGCCGCTTTTCATGCCAGCAATCAGTCCCTGCATCACGAAGATGCTGTAATCGACGCCGATGCCGAAGATGAACGTGGAAATCACGATGTTGACCAAGTTGAACGGCAGTCCGAAGATGGCCATCCAGCCTTGCACCACATACCAGCTCAGGAACATCGGCAGGAAGGCGATGAGGGCGAGAAAGATGTCCTTGAAGGAGAACAGCAGCACGATGAGGACGAAGATGGATGAGATGAACAGGGTGGTGTTGAAGTCCTGGTGGACAAGGGTGATCATGCTGCCGGTGTAGTAGAACGGATCGACCACGACGGCGTGCGGCAAGGCGGCAACGCGGTCGTCGATTTCCTTCTTGTTGTCCGCCTTCATCTGTGCTGAGTTGAAGATGAGATATTTGCCGTCGCTCTCTTCGATGAAGTTGCAGAGCAGTCCTTCGGGAATGATTCCCGATTCGTAGAGGTTGCCGGTCGCGTACTCCTGCTCGACCATCGCCTGGAACGGGGCAAAGATGTCGGGCGCGAGCTCGTTTTTCGCGGCGGCGGCACGAACGGCCGTCATCGCCTCGTGCACCTTCTCCGGCGACCAGTAGCGGTTCCACGCCTCGATGCGGTGTTCTTGCTCCGCTTCCGACTGGAACAGCATGGAGACGGCGGGCGTGTAGGCAATCAGCTTCCCGGACTTCCGGAGAGAGTCTAACGTGCTGGAGAGCAGCTTGTTCGCATCTAAAGCCTCGTCTAACGTGGCAGCGGTGGCGGCATAGTAGCGCTGCACCCCGCCATGGTCGTTCTTCTCCGCGTAGAGGTCTTCCGACCGGTGCAGGGCGTCGCTCTCGTAGCCGATATGCTTCAAGTTGTTGTCGAACTGCACTTTCGGGGTGAAGATGAATCCGACCAAGATAATGATGGTCAGAGCGGCAATCCAATACGGGTTTTTATCGTAGGCGTAACCGTTGATTTTATCTATCCTGTTGATAATCTTGTTGTTATGACGTTTGTCTTTTTCGCGGAGGAAGTGCGGGAGGAAGATGAGCGCGAAGAAGGTGTTTCCGATGAGGGCGAAAGTGGCGAAAAGGCCGAAGTCCTTGAGCAGCTCGCTTTGGGTGAACATCAGGCCCAGGAATGCGCCGATGGTGGTGAGGCAGCCCAAGCAGACAGGGCGCGCCTCCTCGGCCAGCATCTGCTCCACATTCCCCACGAAACGCTGATGGATGATGACATGCAGGCAGTAGCTTACGGCCACGCCGAGCACCACTGAGCCGATGCCCATGGCCATCAGTGACATGCCGCCCTTGATCCAGTACATGCAGGCCAGGGCGAAGAAAGTGCCGTATGCTAACGGCAGCACGTTCTGCCATATAATGTTCAGGCGCTTAAAGCTGATGCAGAGGGCTGTCAGTATGATTATCAATGAGATGCCGATGGTGATGCCGATGTCGCGCTTCATGATGCGGGAGTTGTCGCCCGAGCGCACTGCCGCGCCGTGCATCAGCACCTCCACGTCGGGGTGTTTCTCCTCGAAAGCCTTGATGCAGCGGTTGAGATGGTGCACCAGTTTGTCGCCCGCCTCGGAGTTGAACGATTGGAAATCAGGGGAGACGAACATCAGCGCGACGGTGCTGTCGGCGCAGAAGAGGTGGTCGTTGATAAGGGTGAATCCGGTGCCGTTGGCGAGGTCCGGCAGCAGATACTGCCGCAGGTTCAGCGGGTCGGTGGTCACCATCTGGGTGACGTTGCCGGTTTCGTCGTTCATGATGAGCTCGTGGTTCTTCGCCATCGTTTCGTCGGCATGGGCAATCGCGCTGTCGAAGAGCGCATACAGGTTCGTATCGACGAAGGAGGGCACATGCTGCAGGGCATAGTCCAGCGCGTTGAGAGCCATGTCGGGTTCCATGCGGTAGAGGGTGTTGGCGATGCCCTCGTCGTCGGTGAGGATGGAGTCCATCAGCTCATCCACATATTCCGCCAGCACCTCCGGCTCCGCACCGGTCATCTGCATGAAAATCTTGTCCTTCACCTTCAGGTTGCCGAACACCAGCTCGCTTTCCGATTTCTCGTTGGAGGGCAGCAGCTTCGTGAGGTCCTCCTCGAAGCGAACCTTCAGGCCGAAAAAGATGAAGACGGCGGTGCTCAGCGCCATCAAGATGTATAAAAGGGGTTTGTGTTGCTCAAAAAAACGGTATGATTTTACGAAAAACATGAGGGTGGTGGTTTCTGGTTTCAAGTTTCAGGTTTCAAGTCTAAGTTCTAAGTCTAAGTTCTAAGTTATTGTCCGAAGAGTTCGTCGTAGTTGTCGCACCACCAGACGAGGGTGTCGGTTTTGGCGGCGAAGCCGCTCCAGTGGCCGAGCACTTCATCGCTGTCGAAGTTGGTGACGGCGGGCAGCGGGGCGGTGAACGGGTTGCTGCCGAACGCGGCCTCGGAGCCGGCAGACAGCAGGTAGAGGTAGGTGTCGTGATCGACTTGGGTGCGTTTCACATAGACGGTGTCGCCGGGGCGGAAGGTCAGGCGGGAGAAATTCCGCTGGTCTTCCTCGCTCATCATGCCGCGGAGCAGCATGGAGAATCCGGCGCGGGAGAGCTCGTAGTTGAAAGTGAGCCCGTTGAACGTGCGGTCATCGAAAGCCACGGGCAATCCGCTGATCCACAGGCGGTCTTGGAATTTCGGGCATTTCACTTTGCAGAAAAAGGCGTAGTAGTTTACCTCGTCGGCGGGGTCGGAGAGAAGCATCCGGATGGAGGCCATGGTGTCGCGCAGCATTTCCGCCGACTGGTCGAAGCCGATGGAGTCGAGGTTGAAGGTCTTGGGAATGAAGGTCTCGGCGGTGTAGGTTTTCCCGTCATACTCCACCCTCAGCGTGTAGTGCGTCTCTTCCCGACCGATCACTTGGCTGCCCATGAAGGCCACGTAGTAAGGGGCTTCGGGGGCGATCCGCCAGGTCAGCTCCTCGCTCTCGCCCGTTTCGGATGTCACGAAAACGCGCGCTTGCTCACCCGAGACGAGCACATCGTTCATGAGCGTGCCGATGTTGATCTCCGAGAAGTAGGGGATGCTTTTCGAGAGCATGACCACTGCAGGGGAACCATTCTCGATCGTGCCTTCAATCACCAATTTCGGTTGGTAATCAGGTAGTTTCAAGTCGATTTCCCGTTGGCAACCCACCGACAGGGTGAGCAGTGCAACCAGAGACCACAACAGTTTTTTCTTCATTATATATATGTCCACTAAATCGGCCGCGAAAATACAAAAAAAATGTATTTTTGCGCTGTTATTTTTACACGCAAGTGCGAAATGTGATGAACATGGGAAATCTTTATCAGAATGTGATTAGGCCCTACATCTGCCAAACGGAGCAGAATCCGGACCTGACTGCCGCGAAAATCGACGGGCAGGTCTATTCGTATGCCCAACTTGCCCAGCGTGTCGCCCCGATCATGAACGAACTGGATGCGATGAGTGTCGAGCGGATCGGCGTGCTGATGCGGCCGGACCTTTCCGCGTGCGCCGCGCTGTTGGCCGGTTTGTGCTGCGGGGTGACCGTCGTGCCGCTTCCGCCGCATCTCGGTGATGCGGAAAAAGACAAGGTGGTAGAAGCCCTGCAGTTGCCGCAGGTGCTGACCCCGGAACGCATGCACTACTATTTCCGCATGACATTCGAAGATGCCTTGAATCGTATTGATAATGGATTGTATAATATTCAGGATGAGCAACTTGTGTGTGTCCAATGCCTATCGGGGAACGACGGCGAATGGCACTTCGCCAAAGTGTTCGCCAAAGATTTCCCGGTAATGCGCCCCTTCTCCCTGCATTCCGTTTTCCAAAAACTGACCCCTGATCTTCCGGAAATATGTTCCATTTTTTAAGCAAGAACCTTAACCTGCAGCTGGCTCTTTTTGTGCTGCTGGCGATATGGTCTGCATGGATTGTTTTCGTGCAAATGACCATCATGCCCGCCGAGGGCACCATGATGCTGTTCCAATACGTGGCCAAAGTGTGGGCCTGGAACTCGTATGTGGTTCGCGTGTGCGTGCTGGTTATGCTGCTCGCGACAGCGGCCGCACTTATCCAATTCAGTCACCGGCATCATTTTTTCGAAAACCGCAGTTATCTGCCCGGGGTTTTCCTGCTCCTTCTGCTCAATTGCGGCAAATTTCTGACGGTGCTCAGCCCTGCGTTGCTGACCGTCTTCTTCATCGCCGTGACGCTGCTCGTCTATTCACCGAACGAGCAGGCCTCGAAGATGAAAGACCGCCTTTTCATTCTCGGACTTTTCATTGCCGTTGCTACAATGTTGGATATCAGTGCGTTTGGGATAGTCTTGTTTTTGGTGATGATGATTGCCATCAACAATGTGACCTCTTTCAAGGATATTTTGATTTTGCTTATCGGTATCGCCATCCCTTACATTTACGCTTTTTCCATTGCGTTCATTTCCAATGGGTTGCCCGCTTTCCTGCAATCCTGGCGGGATGTGGATGTCTTTGTGCCGGTGCGCCGTTTCACGGGGATGCGGGTAATCGAGTATGTGGCGCTTGCCTACTTCGTGGTGGTCACCGTGATGTTGATGTTGCGCGATAAAAGTTTGTTGGATAGTAAGTTGATTGTTATCCGGCAGGCGTTCAACAACGTCAACCTGCTGTGGATTTCCATGCTGCTGTTTTTGCTCCTCGGGGTCGTTCCGCTGCCCGCCGCGCTGGTCTATCTCACCCAGCCCGTCGCCCTCTACATGTCGGTGGCCGTCAGTCAGAAACGCTACCACTTTGTTTTCGATTTCCTTATCGTCAGCCTGTGTGTGTTGCTATGTCTCTGAAATCCAACTATTCCCAGACCCCGACAGTCGAGTGCGGGTGCGACGAGGCCGGACGAGGATGCTTGGCCGGACCGGTGTGCGCGGCTGCCGTCATCTTCCCCTACGGCTATGCCAATTCGGAAATCAACGATTCCAAGAAGCTGACGGCCAGGAAACGCCAGCAACTGCGCGAAATCATCGAGCGCGACGCCCTTGCATACGCCGTGGTGGAGGTCTCGGAAACCGACATCGACCGCATGAATATCCTGCACGCTTCCATCCACGCCATGAACCTTGCCATCGGACAACTGTCTGTCACGCCGGAACTTATCCTGGTGGATGGCAACCGCTTCACCGATCGGTGGCACATTCCCTATCGCTGCATCGTGAAGGGCGACGCCACCTATCTCTCCATCGCCGCCGCCTCCATTCTCGCCAAAACCCACCGAGACGAACTGATGGTCCGTCTCGCGGAGGAATTCCCCGACTACGACTGGAAAAACAACAAAGGCTACCCGGCACCCAAGCATATCGAGGCCGTCAATAGGCTTGGCCTAACACCTTATCACAGAAAGAGTTTTCACTTGAAGAACCAACTTTCCCTCGATTTGTAGGGCTCAGTTCCGTTTCTTCTTTTTTTTTGCCACAATTTTCCGTTTATTTCGTCAATGAAACGTTGATCACAAATGCAGACAGAACAAGAGATAGCCATCATAGAGGGCTGCCGTAAAGGGGACACTGCGAGCCAAAAGCAGCTTTACGACACCTACGGGCCTATGGTCAAAGGACTTTGTGTGCGCTATCTGGTTGATTTTCAAGAGGCAGAGGATGTGTTTCATGACATTTTCGTCTTCATCCTGACGCATTTTGAAAAGTATGACAGCATCACCAACCTCGGAGGTTGGTTGCGGGTCATCACCATCAACAAGCTGATTGACTACCTGCGAAAGAGCAAGCTGTACTCCGTCACGCCGATGAGCCAGCTGGTGCAGGAGCCGGGTGGTCAGAGCGAGGGCTACTACGACGGTATTCCGATGCCCGTGCTGATGGAGATGGTGAACGGCCTTCCGGTGAAGTACAGAACCGCGTTCAACCTGTATGTGGTCGATGGGGTAGGGCAGGACGAGATTGCCCGTATGATGGACGAGACGCCGACCAATGTGAGGTCGCTTATCTCGCGGGCTAAGAAGAAGTTGCGTGAAAAAATTGAGAAATATCTGAGAAATGAAGAATATAGATACACATAAGACGAACCCCATTGAGGAGCTGCGGCGGATGGAGTCGCCTGTCACTGAACAGGACTGGGCGGCCATCACGAGCGACCGGCGCTACGTGCGGAAGTTCGGCCGGAAGCCCGGGCTTTCCCCGCGAGGTCGTGCCGCTGTTATCGCGGGTGCCGTGGCACTGCTCGTGACGGTTCCGATACTTGTTAAAATATTGGGGAACAATAAGATGGAAGATGTGGTGAGTGCTCCCGTTGCCGTTGGTACGGAAGTGACAGCCACTGCTCCCGCAACTGCCGAGGCAACGCCGGCGACACCTGCCGTGCCGACCTCTACGTCGGATACCTCCGCCAAAGTCGCCGCCACTTCGCACGCGGCCGCGCACGAGGGTTCCACCTTGGCCGGAGTCGTGACGAAACGCCAAGCCTCGGACAAATTGCTGCCCGCGGATGAGATTCCCGTGCTGTACTCTCATAAACCCGCCATCACCCGCGATGACATTATGGAACTCCCCGAACGTAGTGGAACAGCCTTGGAGCCGGCGCGGAATGAGGCGATCCATCAGATAATATCCTGCTCTCCACGTGTTGTCAGTAAATCCAGCGTTGAGGAGGAGGACATTGCCGAGACTGATGATGCGGAAGTGGCGAAATACGAGTCCCCTGCGGAGGAAGCGCCTGCGCCTGCCGCCGAGGAGTTCTTCATCCCGTCGGCCTTCACGCCCAACGGCGATGGCCTGAACGACCTCTTCTACGTGAATGCCAACTTCGAGCCGCGCGACTACGAGCTCTCCATCTTCAACCGCAACGGTGACCTGGTGTTTCTCGCCCGCGACATCCGCGCCGGTTGGGACGGACAGGTGCACGGGCGCACGCTGATGCAGGGCATGTACGTCTATGTCATCAAGTACAAGGATGGACAGGGAAACGAGCAACGCAAGCAGGGACAAATCCTTTTAGTACCATAATTGCATGATAAACAGAGCGATACCACCTTTAATACATCCGATAGAATCCTTTTCTTTGCCTAAACCGCGTTGTGAGACGCTGAGCAACGGCGTTCCGGTTTTTTATTTCGACAACCCCTATTCGGAATTGGTCTATGTGCTGCTTCAGGTGCACACGGGGTCGTTGTTCCAGCCGGCCAAGCATGTGTGCAATTTCGCCTACACGTTGCTTCGGGAGAGCTCTCCGTCCCTTTCACCGGAGGAGACGGCCGAACGCCTCGACTTTAACGGTGCCAATGTCTCCGTCAACGTGGGGCTGGAGTGGGTGCAGGTCGTGATTTCGGCGCCCCGCCGCAACTTGTCCTCCATTATGCCCGTTATCGCGGATTTTTTGGTTAATCCTATTTATCGCGCTGATAATCTAAGAATTATGCAGGATAAGGAGGTGAAAAATTTGGCCTATAACTCTCAGAAGACCGACTTCGTGTCCTGGCAGCTGATGTGGAACACCTTGTTCGCGGATGTTTTCCCGGGAGTCGCGGAACTTTCGACATCGGATACAATCAATTCGCTGGAAATAAGTCAGTTGCAAGAATTTTACAAGCGGAGTTTTTGTGCGGAGAATATTTCGGTTTTCGTCACGGGGAACATCGGGGATGGCGACGAGCGCGTGATTTCGGAAGCGTTTTCTCCTATCCCGGGCGGGATTCCGTCCCCGTCTCTTCCGCAGGTGCCGTCACAGCCGGCAGGCAGCGACATCGTGTATCGGCCGATGGCAGGGTGTCTGCAGTCGTCCGTCATCCTGTGCCAGGTTTCGGACGGCTATAACCATCCTGACCGGACGGCCTTTTCCGTGTTGAACACGCTGACGGGCGGCTATTTCAGTTCCCGGCTGATGCAGAATCTCCGAGAACGACAAGGGCTCACCTACGGGGTCTCCTCGTCCAGCACCTATTTTGGGAACCAGTCGGTGTTCGCCATCAGCAGCGATGTGAATGCCGCGCAGACCGCCCATGCCATCGATTCAGCTTTTGAAGAACTGCAACGTCTTCAGGATGAGGTGGTTGGCGATGAGGAACTGAATATGGTGAAGAACTATATGGCGGGCATTCAGCTCCGTTCCGTTGACACGTCCGTCAGTACGATGCAGAAGTACGCCTTCTTCCACCGCTTCGGTCTGGATGAGTCGGAGATGTATCGTTATCTGTCTTCTGTCCGGGAAACGACCCCGGAAGATATTCTGAATTTGGCGAAAAAGTATTTTACAAACAATAAATTCACCCGTATTGTCGTTGGGGACTATTTGGCAGAAAAATGAAACAGAATTTGAAACGACAGCTATTTTTAGGACTTTTGTTAGCTTTGGCATGGGGCGTGTCGGCTTTGGAACCGCCTAAGATGCAGTGCCTTAAGCTGATGAACAATAATCAGCGCATGAAGATGGCTTGGAGCAGTGGCAGTGACTGCAGCCAATTTGCGGTGTATTACTTCTATATTAACAACGTTCTTTGTGACAGCCTTTTCGGCTACAGCAGCCCCACGCAGAGCTTCACTCTTTGCGATTATGGCTCCAAGGACATCAACAATATTCCGATCGCATCGGTGTATAACTGCTATATTGTGGCGGTCGATTCCAACGGCAACCGTTTCCACTCCGACACCATCCATTCCATCAGTCTGACGGTGACAGCGCAGGCCGACAACACGCTGGCCTATTTGCAGTGGGAGTCGCCGACCACCACGTTAGACGCCTCCTGGGGCAGCACATTCGACATTTACAAGAAACGCGGCTTCGAGGCCGACTTCCCGACCGAGCCATTCGCATCCGTGCCGAACACACAGTTAGATTACACCGACACCTCGGATGTCTGCGACAACATCATCTCCTACCAGGTGAGCATTTACAACAACTACGGGGTCAACGAGCGTTGCCCGTTTATGACCACCATCGGGTCCGCCCATTTGGTGGACAGTGTCAGCCCTTCGTCTCCGGTGCTTGACAGCGTGACGGTGACCCCGACCAATGAGGTGATGCTGGGTTTCCATGAAACGGAACCGTACATGCAGGGATACATTATATATTATATGAGTCCGAACGGCACCATTCCGTTGGACACGGTATATGGGCAGACTTTTTGGATAGATCCCGTCATCAACCCCACGTTCGATTCGCGTTTTTACCGTATTGCCGCCATGGATTCGTGCGGAAATGTTTCCGCGCTGACCAACAACCAGCAGGGCAACATGATTCTGCACCTGCAGAATGCGGATGCCTGCCATAAGACGGCTTCCATTCAATGGTCCACCTACACGAACCTGTGGAACGACATTGACCATTTTGAGGTGATGTTCAGCGCTGACCAGGGACAAAACTGGCAGAATATCGGTAACACCACAGGGACGAGTTTTCTGATTGAGAATCTGGACCTTAACACTGCTTACTGTGTGTATGTACGTGTGGTGAACAACGGCGGGACGGTGACGGCGAGTTCCAATCGCGTGCCGGTCACGATTTCGGCGGACGAGTCGCAGGATTTCACCTATATCCGGTCCGTCTCCGTCATCGACAACGAATATATCCGTATCAAGGTGCTGACCAGCGGCGACACGCTGCCGTTCGCAAGCATCACGCTGCAGCGCAGCGAAGACGGGCTTTCCTTCGAGGATTTTCGCACGCAGGCTTATGCGCAAGGCACTGCAGACTATGTCTTTTTCGACAGCGCGGCCAATTTCAGCCGTAATATCTACTATTATCGCACGTTTTTGGTCAATACTTGCGGGACGCAGGCGGGACTTTCCGAAGTGTCGCACAACATCTTGTTGCGAGGGGAGAACAACGCGCAGAACAACATCCTTTCGTGGCAAAGTTATGACAATTGGGATGGGGAGGTGGCGCAATATTATGTGATGCGGAAGCTGGAAAACGAGGAGTTTTTCAATACGGTCACCGAGACAGCGCCGGCCACCATGAATGCCTATACGGACGATATTTCTTCGCTGTATGAGTCTGGTTCAAAATTCCTTTATTATATTGAGGCACAGGAAAATACAAATGACTACGGGATAGCGGAAACCAGTCTTTCCAACCAGATACAGGTGATACAGCCGCCCACGCTGTATTTGCCGAATGCCTTCCGTCCGTTGGGGGCGAACAACCCGGTTTTCCGTCCGGTGAACTCTTTCGTGTCGCTCGACAGCTACCAGTTCTGCATTTTCACGCGGACGGGCGAACTTGTTTTCCTGACCACCAATCCTCAGGAGGGCTGGAACGGCCGCATCAACGGGGTGCTTGCCCCGATGAACGTGTATGTGTGGATCGTGCAGTATAAAACACCCGACGGAACGTTGATGGAACGCACGGGCACGGTGACCTTGGTGAAGTAGAATTCTGTGTGTCAAAAGGTTAAAAAAAATCCCTCTCGTATGAGAGGGATTTTTTGTGATTCCGCTGCGACTCGAACGCAGAACCTGCTGCTTAGAAGGCAGCTGCTCTATCCAGTTGAGCTACGGAACCGTAGGCTTTCGCCCTGTCGGGATAGCAAGATTCGAACTTGCGACCTCCTGCTCCCAAAGCAGGCGCGATAACCGGACTACGCTATATCCCGTTTTCCGGCGGCAAAAGTACACTTTTTTTTGATTCCTCCCATCGCTTTCGTTTGTTTTTTTTAACATTGATAATCAGCCGATTAGGCCACATCGCCATTCTCGTTTTGTTTTTTGCCGATGTCAATCTGTATTATTTCGTTCTAATTAGTGCCAATTTGTGTTCGTTTTATTTCAAAAATCTCATGCGCAATCCCATGCTCCCCCAGAATGCTCCGCACCCGTGTTTCGTCGGTGTCGGAGATGAACACCTGTCCGAAGTGTTCCCTACCCACCATGCCAAGCAATTCCGAAATCCGCGTACGGTCCAGCTTGTCGAAAATGTCGTCCAGCAGCAGGATCGGCTTGCGGTGGTTGTAGGCGAAGGCGTAGTCGAATTGCGACAGCCGAAGCGCCAACGAGAACGACTTCTGTTGCCCCTGCGAGCCGAAGTGCTTCATTGGCTGTCCGTTGATGGTGAAATCGTAGTCGTCCTTGTGCACCCCGAAGGTCGTGTATCCGCATCTCGCGTCCGCAGGGTAGCTCTTCGCCAGCCCATCGTCGTAGCGCGTTTCCGCCAAGGCCGATTTGTAGCGTATATCGACCTCTTCGGCACCTTTGGTCAGCTGGCGGTAGTGTTCGAGGAACATGGGGCGGATGTCGTCGATGAACTTCCGCCGGCGTTCGAAGAGCTGCATCCCGTCATCCATCATCTGGTAATCGATGGCTTGCAGGATGGAGAAGTCCGCGTGCCGGTCCTCCATCTGCTGTCGGAGCACGGCGTTGCGCTGCAGCAGGAGTTTCCGGTAGTGGATGAGGTGCTGCAGGTAGAGCTTGTCGAACTGCGAGATGATTTTGTCGAAGAAGCGGCGGCGCACCTCGTTGCCGTCGTTGATGATGTCGCTGTCGTAGGGCGAGACCATCACCACGGGGAAAAGTCCCACGTGGTCGCTCAGTCGCTGGTATTCTTTCTTGTTGGCTCTCAGTGATTTGACCCCGTTTTTATAGACACAGCTGACCTGCGTGGTGTTGCCGGACTCCTCGTCTTCGAAATCCCCGTGCAGGGCGAAGAAGTCGCTGAAGAGCCGCACCGAGCTGATGTCCTTGGCGGAGAAGCAGCTTTTGCCGAACGAGAGGTAGTGGATGGCGTCTAACAGGTTGGTCTTGCCGCTGCCGTTCGCCCCCACGATGCCGTTCACGTTGTCGCTGAACGTGAATTCTGCCTCGTCGTAGCTTTTGAAATTGGTCAGGTGGATGTGTTTGAGGTACATGGGTTTCAAGTTTCAGGTTTCAGGTTTCAAGTTTCAGGTTTCAAGTTTCAAGTTTCGGGAGTTTGTCGAATAAAAATGTAGAGACGAGCCTGGCACGCCTCTACATTCCTGAATTCTTAATTCTACATTCTTAATTCTTAGTTATTTCAGTCCCAGCACGTCCAAGCCCTGGTTGAAGCGGATGTCTCTCGGGATGCCCGACTTGTTGATGCGGTCGAGGTCGTTCTGGAGTTCAGGGGTGATGGTGCCGTGGTCCTTGCTGTATTGCTGCGCGAAGGCGAAGTCGCCCTCGGCTTGGGTCTTGAGGATCAGGGCGATCCAGCCTTCCATGGCCTTGCGGGCCTTGTCGTAGTTGATGTGGTAGGTGCCGTTGCCGTTGCGGGTGAAGGCGCCGTTCTCGAAGAAGTAGTTGTAGCACATCATGTTGGCGATGCCGTGGGCCTCCGCCGCGCCGAAGCGCACGCTGCGGAGCAGTCCGACGATGTAGGTGGTGATGGCCTCCTCCACGGTGATGTCGGTGATTTCGCCCTTCTCGATGAGGTTGCAGACGAGGTTCAGCCCGATGATGTCGGCCTTGGCCTCTTCCCAGCTGGAATTTTCGGTTTGCATGGCCTCATCGACGGAGCCCTTGCCGTTGATGGTCTGCTTCACGCCGAGGCCGTGCGCCACTTCGTGGAAGGTGACGTTCCAGAAGAAGGCGTCGAACTTGATGTTGCCCTGCTCGGAGGGCTCGATGATGATTTCGCCGATGGGCTTCATGATTTTGTCGAACTTGGCCTGCATGGCGTTGCGCAGCTGGAAGCGGCGGGAGCCTTTCTGGGCCTGCACCTTGTCGTCGTTGGGCAGGTTGATGGCGATGGTCTTGCCGGCCGCGTTGCAGTCGCCGCCGTAGAACACCACGTCGTAGAGGTTCATGTCGCAGGTGGTGCCAGGCACGTAGGCTTTGTAGGCGGGGTCGCAGGGCAGCTCGCGCTGGAGGGCGGGCAGCATCTGCACGAACTTGGCCAGCTTGGTGCTCGCCTCCACGTCCTTCACCAGCACGAAGGCCTCCCAGGAAGTTTTCACCGAATTGAAGCCGTCGTCATAGTTCTCGATAGGGCCGAACACGAAGTCGATGTTGGAGTCGCGCAGGTCCATCCAGGCTATGTCGCTGGGGTAGTAGTCGTTGGTTTGCAGCGACTTCTTGCGCTCCACGAGGTATTTCTTCATCGTGGGGTTGTCGGCGACCTCGATGGCTTGGTCGAGCAGCTCGCACACGCGGTCGAGTTTCTCCTTGTAGGCCTCGTAGTAGCCGACGGTAACCAGTTTCCCGTTCTCATCGCGGCGAAGGATGGTGTAGTGGGAGGATTTGAGCGGGTCCTCGAAGGCGTCATACTCCTCGCGGGTGATGTCCTGCGGGTAGTAGTTGGCCATCGGCGGGCGTTCGCCGTAGCCCGGCACGAAGGGACGCTCCGCATCGAGACGGTCCCACGGGCCGTAGTTGATCATCGCGAAGTCCTTCATCCAGGGGTCGGAGATGGTGTCGAGGATGGCTTTGTTGCCGAAGGTCTGCTCCCAGAACAGGTCGTCCATGATCTGGCCGATCTCGAAGAAGATGGGCAGCAGTTTCTTTTCGCTCTCGGTGAGCTTCGACAGGTCGGAGGTCAGGTCGAAATAGGCATATTCCTCCACCTTTTGCTGGAGTTCGCTCTTGGCCTCTTCGTTGGGCGTTTCCGTCTTCTTGCTTTTGCAGGATGCAAGCAGGGCGATGCATGCCAGCATCACCATCATTGTGGACATTTTTTTCATATTCTTATAATTTGAGTTCCATTTTTCTCTTTTTCCAGGCCTCGCTGCGTTGACAGAGGTCGTGCATTCAGCCCTTTTGGGGATTGTCGTTCAAGATATTCAAATGAATGTTTTAGCGAGGGCAAAGATACATTTTTTATTCTAATCCAGTTTTAGCACAGCCAGGAAGGCCGACTGCGGCACTTCCACGTTGCCGATCTGGCGCATGCGTTTTTTGCCCTTCTTCTGTTTCTCCAGCAGTTTGCGCTTGCGGGTGATGTCGCCGCCGTAGCACTTGGCCGTCACGTCCTTGCGTACCTGCTTGACCGTTTCGCGGGCGATGATTTTGGTGCCGATGGCCGCCTGGATGGCGATGTCGAACTGCTGGCGCGGAATCAGCTCCTTGAGTTTTTCGCAGATACGGCGACCGAACGGGTAGGCGTTATCGACATGAATCAGCGCGGAAAGGGCATCGACGGAGTCGCCGTTGAGCAGAATGTCCAGCTTCACGAGGTGCGCGGGTTTGTAGTCGGTGATGTGGTAGTCGAAGGAGGCATAGCCTTTGGAGATGCTTTTCAGCTTGTCGTAGAAGTCGAAGACGATTTCGCCGAGGGGCAGGTCGAAGGTGAGTTCCACGCGGTTGGCGGCCACATACATCTGGTTGATCAGCGTGCCGCGCTTGTCGATGCAGAGCTTGATGACCGGTCCGATGTAGTCGTCCTTGGTGATGATCTGGGCGCGGATGTAGGGTTCCTCCACGTGGTCGATTTCGTTGGGCGCGGGCATCCCTGACGGGTTATAGACGTCCAGCCATTGCTTCTTGGTGGTCAGTACTTTATACGAGACGTTCGGCACCGTGGCGATGACATCCTGGTCGAATTCGCGGTCCAGGCGCTCCTGGATGATCTCCATGTGCAGCAGCCCGAGGAAGCCGCAGCGGAAGCCGAAGCCCAATGCCAAGGACGATTCGGGGACGAAGGTCAGGGAAGCGTCGTTGAGCTGCAGTTTCTCAAGGGAGGCGCGAAGTTCTTCGTATTGGTCGGCTTCGGTGGGGTAGATGCCGGCGAAGAGCATCGGTTTCACCTCCTGGAAGCCTTCGATGGCCGTTGCGCAGGGGTTTTCCACGTGGGTGATGGTGTCGCCGACCTTCACTTCCGTGGAGGTCTTGATGCCGGTGATGAGGTAGCCCACGTCGCCGGCGGAGAGCACGTCTTTGGGCACGCGGTCCATCTTGAGGATGCCGATCTCGTCGGCGTCGTATTCGTGCTTGGTGGCGAAGAACTTCACCATTTCGTGGGTGCGGATGGTGCCGTTGAAGATGCGGAAATAGGCGATGATGCCGCGGAAGGAGTTGAAGATGGAGTCGAAGATGAGGGCCTGCAGGGGTGCCTCTGGGTCGCCTTTTGGAGCGGGGATGCGCTCGATGATGGCTTCCAAGATCTGCTCCACGCCCTGTCCGGTCTTGCCGCTCGCCTCGATGATGTCATCCGCGTCGCAGCCGAGCAGATCGACAATCTGGTCCTTGACCTCCTCGGGCATGGCGGCGGGCATGTCCATCTTGTTCAGCACCGGGATGATTTCCAAGTCGTTGTCGATGGCCTGGTATAAATTGGAAATGGTCTGAGCCTGAACGCCTTGCGTGGCATCCACGAGTAGCAGTGCCCCTTCACACGCAGCGATAGAGCGGGAGACTTCGTAGGAGAAATCGACGTGGCCGGGGGTGTCGATCAGGTTCAGGGTGTATTTCTCGCCTTTGTAGAGATACTCCATCTGGATGGCGTGGCTTTTGATGGTGATGCCGCGTTCGCGCTCCAGGTCCATGTCGTCGAGCACCTGGTTCTGAAAGTCGCGGTCGTTGACCGTCTTGGTGTATTGCAGCAGCCGGTCGGCCAAGGTACTCTTGCCATGGTCGATGTGTGCGATGATGCAGAAGTTACGTATGTGGTTCATCTTTAATGGTTATGGGTTATAGGTTATGGGTTATGTTAGCCAATAGCCAATAGCCAGCAGCTAAAAGCCGAGCGTATGTCCCATCTTCGCCTGTTTGGTCTTGAGGTAGCTCTCGTTGATTTTGTTGGGTTTGATGATGATGGGGAGGGTTTCGGCGATGTGGATGCCGTGGGCGGAGAGGCCGACGCGTTTGGCGGGATTGTTGGTGATGAGGCGGACATTGGTGGCCTTGAGGTCGCGGAGGATTTGCGCCCCCACGCCGTAGTCGCGCTCGTCGGCCTTGAAGCCGAGTTCGAGGTTGGCCTCCACGGTGTCGCGTCCGAGTTCTTGTAAGTGGTAGGCTCTCAGCTTGTTGATGAGGCCGATGCCACGGCCTTCCTGGCTCATGTAGAGCACGAGACCCTTGCCCTCCTTATCGACCATCTCCATGGCGCGGTGCAGTTGTTCGCCGCAGTCGCACTTGCAGGAGCCGAAGATGTCGCCGGTGGCGCAGGAGGAGTGCACGCGCACCATCACCGGCTCGCCGTCCTGCCAGTCGCCCTTCTTGAGGGCCAGGTGGGTGGCGCCGTTGTTGAGCTGCGTGTAGGCAATAAGTTTGAAATCGCCCCATTGCGTGGGCAGGTTGACCTCCTGCTCGCGACGGATGAGAGTTTCCTTCTCCAGACGGTATTCGATGAGTTTCTCGATGCTGGTGATGGTGATGCCA
>JAFXPL010000028.1 GCA_017527945.1 Bacteroidales bacterium
ATCAACTTTAGCGAACTGCCACAAAGTTCACAAACCTTTGTAAAAACGTATTTTTCTGACAAACAAGTATCTGCGGTTTTTAAAGAAACCCACGGAAATAATGAGTACGAAGTGTGTTTCAGCGATGGAGCGCAAATAGAATTTACCAGCAAAGGAGACTGGGATGAGGTGAAAGATCGCGATGCGGATGGAATACCCACTGGTTTTATGCCCCAAGCAATGGTGAATTATGTCACTGCCAATTTCCCTGGGGTCAACATCGTCAAAATTAACAAAGAGCGATCCAAATTCGAAGTGGAACTCCGCAATGACATTGAACTGGTGTTTGACCAGAATGGGAATTTCCTCCACTACGACGACTAACAGCGCAAATTGATAGACTCGGAGCGGGAATTTCGGATGTGTCCCTATAGCCCACGCCTGCCTTTATTCCCGAGAAATCGGCCACCGGCAACGCCAAGCTGCAGATGCGTTTGAGATGGAGGGACACCATCCAGTGATCAAATCCAATATAGCATAATAAAACTGAAGAAATATAAAATCAAGTATGCTGCAGCCCATCTGCCATCGTGCAGGTGGGCTTTTGTTTTGCTTTGGCATAAAATTCATCTGTCAGTGTACAACTGAAATTTATGTACTTTTGCACTCATTCTTTGAACTAAAAAGATACAATGATGGATAAAAACAACCAAGTCATTCTCTTGACCGGGGCAAGCAGCGGTATCGGATACGACACTGCCGTGGCCCTGGCGAAACAGGGGCATAAGGTGTATGCCGCCGCCCGGCGTGTGGAACTTATGGAACCGCTCCGCGAGTGGGGCGTAGTGCCGCTCCAGATGGATGTCACCGATGAGGCGTCGATGCGGCAAGGGGTGCAGACCCTGCTCGACCGCGAGGGGCGCATCGACGTGCTTGTCAACAATGCCGGCTACGGTTACTTCGGAGCCGTAGAGAACGTGCCGATGGACGATGCCCGCAACCAGCTCGAAGTCAACATCTTCGGTTTGGCTCGGCTCTGCCAGTTGGTGCTGCCCACGATGCGCAAGCAGCATAGCGGCCGCATCGTCAACATCTCGTCGGTGGCGGGCAAAACAGTGCTCTACTATGGCGGCTGGTACCATGTGTCGAAGTACGCGGTCGAGGCGCTGAGCGACGCACTCCGCATCGAGATGCAGCCGTTCGGCATCGATGTGGTCATCATCGAACCCGGGGCCATCAAGACCAACTGGGGCATCATCGCCGCCGACCATCTCGTGGAAACCTCCAAAGACACGGCCTACGCCGAAACGGGCGCGATGATGGCGCAGAACCTGCGGGGCATGTACGAATCGTCAAGGATTTCCGATCCCTCCGTGGTCAGGAAAGCCATCTGCCGCGCCGTGAACGCCCGCCGGCCCCGCACGCGCTACCGCATCGGCTACCTTTCTACAACGATCGTCTTTTTCCATTGGCTGCTGCCCACCCGCTGGTGGGACCACATCATGCGAATGATGGGGAAAAGGAAGTGGATGTGAGAAGTATTTTGCAACTTTAAATTCACTATGAGGAAAATACTGATAATCAGCTTTATGACATTATTTATTGCGCACGCCTCCGCGCAAATTGACCTCCACAGCCACGCCATCACGCAGGGCTACCTCGACTACATCAAGGCCAACGGCGCCGAGATGGACGAGGGGTTCCCCATCCCGGGCTGGGACATAGAGAAGCATATCGCCTTTATGGACAAGGCCGGTATCCAGACTTCGGTGCTGACGATGCCCGCGCCGCAACCCTTCTTCGGCGATGCGGAAGCTTCGGCGGCGGTGTGCCGAAAATACAACGAGGAGTGTGCCGCGCTGAAGGCCCGCTTCCCGGGGCGTTTTATGTTCTGCGCCGCGCTTCCCCTGCCCGATGTGCCGCACGCCCTGGAGGAGGCACGCTACGCCTTGGAGGTGCTGGGTGCTGATGGCATCAAATTGGCCACCAACAGCTACGGGCAGTACCTCGGCGACCCCGCCTTGGACACCCTTATGGCATACCTCAACACGCAAAATGCCGTCATCATCCTGCATCCGCACAAACCCTCGGCAGTCAACGCACAACTCATCGCCGACGTGCCGTTGGCGAGCTACGAATATCTGGCCGAGACCTCTCGTGCGGTGCTCAACATGGTGGCCCACAACGTGTTGGTGCGTTATCCGAACCTAAAGGTGGTGGTGCCGCACTGCGGTTCCTTCCTGCCCAACGCCCTGCCGCGCTTCCGTTCGCTGCTGCCCGTGATGGTGAAGCAGGGCATCATGCAGCCCGTGGATGTCGATGCCAACCTGTCGCGCCTCTACTACGACCTTGCCAGCGCGCCCACCGATGATATCCTCGACGCGCTCCTCACCATCACTACGCCCGACCATATCCTCTACGGCTCCGACTACCCGTATGTGGCCGATGCGGTGCTTGTCGGCGGTAAGCAGGCCTTGGCGGAGCGTCTTGCCGCGCACGGACTGGACCCGCAGGAGATCTTCACCGACAACGCCCGCCGGCTGTTCGGCGCAAACGTACCGCTTCGCACCTGCGGCGACAAAATTGTCCGTCTTGCCGAAATCGAGGTGGTGCCGGAGTATCTGGAAGAGTATCTGGCTTATGCAACGGAAGTTGGAGTGACCTCGGTGAAGGTGGAGCCCGGCGTGTTGACATTGTTCTCCATGCAGACCAAGGAAGACCCTTGTAAAATATACATCTTGGAAATCTACGCCGACAAAGAGGCCTACCAGAGCCACCTCCAGACCGCTCATTTCAAAAAGTACAAAGAGGGCACCGCCCAAATGGTGAAGTCGCTGAAACTGATCGACACCAAGCCGATGGTGGGGATGGAGATGCTGGGGCATTGAGGCAGAAACGGGAGTCCTTTCCATTCGGGGAAAAGTTGTATTTTTGCAACATCGAAATATATCAAATTTAACAGTTATGACAGTAGAATCAATAATCGGAATTACAAGTGGTTTGATAGCTATTGGAGGTGCAATTTGGGGAGGGTATAAAAAATTTAAGAAAATACCTTTAACCGAACTGATGAATCAGCTTTTGGATAAAAAAACGGCAAGTAAAAAGCATCGAAACATTTTGAAAAAAATGAATAGACGATTGGTCGGGAATCATATAAAAACGGAATACATACAAAACTTTGTTTTAGCGGACCGTGGTAAAGAGGCTGTTTTTTTGGACATTTGCATAAACAACGACATAGAACCGACGGAAGATATTTGCAAAAAGTTCTTGGGGAATGACAGCCCTTCTATTAGAACAAAATACTACGAACACAAAAGCAACAATATGCAAATCAAAAAAGAAGATATTCAATCTGAAAAAACGGCAACGTTTTCATTACCAACCAATAACGTAGAACAAATCGTTTATATGTCTGAACTGCTAAAAAGCAGACATCCGGAAGTTTGTAAAAGGTTGGTCAGCATTTTGGAGAAACATAATGTGAATTATTCCTTCATACAAGGCACAAAGGACATCTGGTGTCGCGATTATATGCCCGTTCAAACGCAATCTGGCAAATTCATTCAGTTCAAATACGACCCTTCTTATTTGAAAGGCAAGAAAGAATGGGAAGATTCGCGTTCCGACAAGAAAGAAATTTTAGAGAAAAATGACTGGATGCAAAAACTCAACATAAAAGAATCCGACATCAACTTGGATGGCGGTAACGTACTAATTTGCGACGGTAGGGCAATACTGTCAGATAGAATATTTACCGAAAATCCTAAATGCGACAAGGAATCTTTAAAAAAAGAACTGTCAGAGTTGCTCGAATGCAAGGACATCATCATTATCCCTGCTCTAAAATCGCAGTATGAGGATTTTACCGGACACGCCGATGGAATGGTCAGATTTGTGGACAGAAATACCATTATTGGTAATGAACGGCGACCAGACGAATACCAGTACATGAAGGATGGTCTGCAAAAAGCCATTGACACTTTTAACCTTACATACATTGATGTTCCGTATTTTGAGGATAAAGATCCTAATCATCCCGATAGCGCTATTGGAATATATGTGAATTACTTGGAAGTAAATAATCTGATTGTATTACCTGTATTTGGCAGAGAAGAAGACGATCAGGTTCGTGATATATTCCGTAAGACATTTCCCAACAAGCAAATTGAGACAATCGATTACAATGAAGTTGCAAAAGAAGGCGGCTTGCTGAATTGTACAACTTGGGTTGTAAAATGCAAATAGTTGATATTTATGCATTTTCAAATTAATCCTCGGAATAGTAGCCATGCATATTTCGGGGATTTTTATTTCTTTGCATCTACAAACAAATTCAAAACCAATATGAAACACACCATTCTGATTTTCGCTGCCGTCGTTCTATTGACTGGCTGCAACAAGACTACAAAAACTAACAAGAATATGAACACATTGACTTTCAACGAGAAACAGGCGGCGGCGATGACGGCCATCGCCTGCTATGAGGCACAAGGCGACCTGATGTCGCTGGAATCCGCCATTCACAATGGTCTGGAAGCCGATTTGACGGCCAACCAGATCAAAGAAGCACTCTCCCAACTCTATGCCTACACAGGATTTCCACGCTCGCTCAACGCGCTGGGCGTGCTGCAACGTGTCATCAGCGACAGGGAAGCGAAAGGCGTGAAAGTGCTCCATGGCGCTGAGTCCTCTCCCCTACCCTCCCACTACGATGCCCTGAAACAGGGCACCGAGGTGCAGACCAAACTCAGCGGACAGCCCTTCGACTACAAGTTCTGTCCCGCCGAGGACTACTACCTCAAGGCGCACCTCTTCGGCGACATCTTCGCCCGCGACCTGCTCACCCACGCCGACCGTGAGTTAGTGACCGTCAGCGCTTTGGCCGGTCTGGAGGGCGTGGAACCCCAATTAGCCGCCCATGTGCGCGGCGCACGTAACATGGGTCTGACCGACGCCCAGCTGCTCGCCATCCCGAAGGTGTTGCAGGAGCGTGTGGGCAAGATGGAGGCACACCGCGCCGCCGTGGCCATCCAGCAACTGGGTGTCAGCGATTCCGTCAACGACCACCTCGCCAGCGACATATTCGTCCAGAACTACATCGATTTGAAGTCGAGCTGGCGCCGCGGCGAGCCGAACACCGCCTACGCGCAGTACTTCATCGGCAACAGCTATCTCGCTCCCTACGACGGCGGTATGGTCAACGTTTCTTTTGAGCCAGGCTGCCGCAACAACTGGCACATCCACCACAAGCAGGTGCAGGTGCTCGTGTGCGTCTATGGCCGTGGCTGGTACCAGGAATGGGGCAAACCCGCCGTAAAGCTGGAACCCGGCGTGATTATCGAGATCCCCGAGGGCGTGAAGCACTGGCACGGTGCCGCCAAGGACAGCTGGATGCAGCATCTCACCTACCATAAGGATGTGCAGGAAGGGGCCAGCAACGAGTGGCTGGAGCCGGTGGATGACGAAACATACGGGAAACTGAAATAATCCACAAACAATAAGTTCTCACCATTCTCAAGACCTCTATGGACGACTTCACCCACATCATCGTGCGCGATGCCACCGAGAACAACCTCAAGCATGTCAACGTCAGGATTCCCAAGGGGAAGATCACCGTGGTGACGGGCGTGTCGGGGTCGGGGAAGTCGTCGCTGGTGCTGGACACCATCGCGGCCAAGTCGCGGCGCGAGCTCAACGACACCTTCCCCTCCTTCACGCAGCAGTACCTGCCCAAGTACGGGCGGCCACACGTGGGCGACATCCAGAACCTGCCCATCGCCATCGTCATCGAACAGCGCAAGCCGGCCTCCAACTCGCGTTCCACCGTCGGCACCTACACCGACATCTACGCCTTGCTGCGACTGCTCTTCTCGCGCATCGGACAGCCCTTCGTGGGCTACTCCGACGCCTTCTCGTTCAACCACCCCTCGGGCAGCTGTCCGCGCTGCGGCGGACTGGGCGAGATCCGCGAGCTGGACATCCACAAGCTGGTGGATTTCGACAAGTCGCTCAACGACGAGGACACC
>JAFXPL010000029.1 GCA_017527945.1 Bacteroidales bacterium
CGACATCCGCAACATCCTGGAGAAGAACTATCACGATATGCTCGACATCGAGTTCACCATCCAAGAGGGTAACCTCTACATGCTGCAGTGCCGTGTCGGCAAACGCACCGGCGTGGCCGCCATGACGATGGCTCTCGATATGCTGCACGAAGGCCTCATCGACGAGAAGGAGGTGGTGATGCGCATGGCTCCCGCCCAGCTCGACGAACTGCTGCACCCAATCCTGGACGCTTCTGACGAGAAGAAGCACACGGTCATCGCGAAAGGTCTGCCCGCAGGCCCTGGCGGTGCCGTCGGTGTCATCGCTTTCGACAGTGAGACTTCCAAAGCCTATACAGCTCAGAAAATCAAGAATATCCTTGTCCGTGAGGAGACCAATCCCGAAGATGTCGAGGGTATGCGCGCTGCCACCGGTATCCTGACCGCTCGCGGCGGCATGACTTCCCACGCAGCCCTCGTGGCCCGCGGCTGGGGTAAGTGCTGCATCGTGGGTTGCGACGCCTTGAAAATCGACATGAAGGCTCGCACCGCCACCATCGACGGCAGAACGTTCAAGGAGGGCGATGTCCTGAGCCTCAACGGCTCCAAGGGCTGGGTCTCTGCCGAAGAGGTCAAGATGATTGACGCCACCGAGAACCCGCTCTTCCAGGAGTTCATGAAGCTGGTCGACAAATACCGCAAGATGGGTGTCCGCACCAACGCCGACAACCCTGCTGATGCACAGACGGCCATCGACTTCGGCGCCGAGGGCATCGGCCTGTTCCGCATCGAGCACATGTTCTATGGTGAAAACAGCGAGAAACCATTAGAGAAACTGCGTAACATGATTCTTTCCGACACCCGCGAGGAGCGCATTGCCGCCCTCGACGAGCTGGAACCCTATATCAAGGATGCCGCCAAGGGCACTCTCAAGGTGATGGACGGCAAACCGCTGACCTTCCGCCTGATGGATCCCCCGTTGCATGAGTTCGCCCCGCAGGGTGAGGCCAAGATGAAAGAGGCCGCCCAGCGTCTCGGCATCAGCTACGAGGATGTGAAGAAGCGCGTGGAGTCGCTCCACGAGGTGAACCCGATGATGGGTCTTCGCGGCGTGCGTCTCGGCATCATCTATCCCGAAATCACCCGCGTGCAGTTCCGAGCCCTGTTCAGTGCCACCGTTGAGTTGATGAAGGAAGGCCTGCACCCGATGCTCGAAATCATGGTCCCGCTGACCATCAACGCCGCCGAGTTGCGCCACCAGAAGGCCATCGCCACGGAGGTGAAGGAAGAGGTAGAGAAAGCCTACGGCATCACGTTCGAATACAAGTTCGGCACCATGATCGAGATCCCGCGCGCCGCACTGGTCGCTAACCAGATCGCCGAGGTGGCCGAGTTCTTCAGCTTCGGCACCAACGACCTGACGCAGATGACCTTCGGCTTCTCCCGCGACGACGTGAACGCCATCGTGAAGACATACGTGGACGAGAAGATCATCCCCGCCGACCCGTTCAACTCCTTCGACCGCGAGTGCGTGGGCGAACTGGTGCAGACCGGCATCCAGCGCGGCCGTTCCACCCGTCCCAACCTCAAGTGCGGTGTCTGTGGTGAGCACGGTGGTGACCCGACGGCTGCCGAGTTCTTCTATAAGGCTGGTATGAACTATGTCTCCTGCTCCCCGTTCCGCGTGCCCGTGGCCCGCTTGGCCGCCGCCCAGGCAGCTATCAAAGAGTCAAGAGCATAAGACTGTCGATACATTATAATATATAATGTAAGGGCGGAGTGTGAAAGCACCCCGCCCTTTGTTTTGGATTTTCAAAGTCGCTATTTCGTTGACTTCAGCGGCAGGTAGATGGTGAACGTGCTCCCCTTGCCCTCCTCGCTCTGCACCTCGATGCGGCCGTTGTGCAGCTTCACGATCTTCTTCACGTAGCCCAGTCCCAAACCGTAGCCCTTCACATTGTGGATGTTTCCGTGCGGGACGCGGTAGAAATTGTCGAAGATCTTGCTGATGGCGGTCTGGGGAATGCCGATTCCTTTGTCAGACACCGACACCACGAAGTGCTTGTCGTCGGAGAGGGTATAGACGATGATTTCGGGGCTTCCATTGGAGTATTTGATGGCGTTTTCAATCAGGTTGGTGATGGTGTTGGTCAAGTGTGTGCGGTCGCCGAAGAGCTGATGCCGGTCGGCGTTCAGCGCCACCTTGAGCGTCCCGTTGGAGGAGTTGACCAACAAGGCGAAGCTGTCTGTGATTTTCTGTATAAGTTCGTGCATGTCAATTAGTTCCACATTCATCTTGATTTGTCCTTTGCGTAGTTGCGCCGTCTCTAACACCGTAGTCACCATGTCCTTTAGCCGGTTGTTCTCGTCGTTGATGATTTCCACGTATGATGAGCGTATGTCTTTGTCTTCCAGCATGGTGGGGTCGGCAAGCACTTCGCAGGCCAGCGAGATGGTGGCGATGGGGGTCTTGAATTCGTGGGTGACGTTGTTGATGAACTCGTCGGTGACTTCGGCTGTTTTCTTCTGCCGGTAAAGCGAGTAGAGCGCGACGAAGGCGACGGCGAAAGTGATGACGAAGAAGACCACAATCAGGATGAGAATGTTGCTCATGCGTCTGAAGACGATGCCGCGCACGGTGGGGAACTGGATAATCAGATAGTGCGGGGAACTGATTTTCTCGTTGTATTTCAATAGGAATACGAACTCGCTGTTGAGAATCTGGTCGGGCTGGGCGTATTGCGGCTCCACCACGAATTGGGAGGTGAAGGCGTTGAAGAGCGCGAAGTCGAAGCGGGAGTCTATGTTTTCCTTCTTCAGAGCCTCCGTGATCATCAGCCGCAGAGTCCCGGCGTTGAGCAGGTCGGCGGTGGCGCTGTCGAGCTGGATCAGGTTCTTGTCGCGGATGTTGAACGAGCCGGAAATCCCGTTCTGGAAGTTCTTTGGATCCCACGGCTCGTTGTAGAGCGGGAAAATCCGCCGGAAGGCCGCCGTGAAGAACTCCGTGTCGTTGGCGATGAGGGGGCCATTGTTCTCCTGGAAATAAATGGTGGTTTTGATGACACCGATAGGTTGCTCATTTACGCTGTCTATCAAGAATTTGCGACTTTGCTGCATGGAGACGAACTCGATGGAGTCGATATCGGTCGTGCTGATGTTCTGCGTTTCGGTGTCAAACAGCGCCGTCGTGTCGTTTTTGACGAGCGCGTCGATGCGGTCGATGACCTCGTTGCCGGCGGTCAGCACCTCGTTCACGAAGATGCTGCGCTGCACCTTCTCTGCCTCCGTGTAAAGGTAGAAGATACCGATAATCAAGGGAATGGCCGACAACCCGACCAAGATGAAAAGGGTGATGATGATGCGTTTTTTCATACCGTGGATATACAGGTCGCAAAAGTACACTTTTTTCGTGCGCGTGGATGGCAAAGGAACAAGTGGCGGCACTTTGGCCCGCGATGGAATTTTTCCGAGTTGGCACTGCGGGTGATGTCCTTATTTTGTGTACATTTGCGGCCAGTTTTCTTTGAATGCGAGGGGGAGACCGCGTTAGCCTTTTTGGATTCAGAAAGGTGTGAGTCTCAGATGGTTATCCTTAACCCATCCCCTATACCCCCTTTCACGTTGCACCGTGAGGGGAATAGTGGTTTTTGCCTCGGAGAAGGGTAGAGGGTGAGCTGATGGCCGGGAAATGAATTATCGTATGACAATGATCGGAAAAGATGAGAGAGACAGAGAATGCTTTTCGATGGTACGCTTACAAGGTCTTCTTCAACAAGGTGTTTGAAGTGGACCGCGCGATGCGCGAGGAAGGGGTGGAAACCTATTTCCCGACCGTGCAGGAGGACAAGCTGGTCGGCGACAAAGTGCGGAAGGTGATTCGCCCCGCCATTTCGTCGCTGCTTTTCGTGCACGGCGCGGAGAGCATGGTGCTCGACTGGCAGAAACGGCTCTCCGGCAAGGTCATGCTCTACAGCCATGTCGTGGATGGCGTGCGTGTCCCGTCAGCTATCGACGAAGAGGAGATGCGCGTCTTCATCCTGGTCACCTCTTCAGCGGACGAACGCTTGCAATATCTCGATGTCGGGACCGTCAACTACCGGGAAGGACAGAAAGTGAAGGTCCTCGACGGCCCCTACAAAGGCTGTTCAGGTTACATCAAGCGCATCAAAGGCAACCGCCGCCTGCTGGTCGCCGTAGAAGGCCTCGCCTTAGTCGCTACCTCCTACATCCCCTCCGCCTTCCTGGAAAAACTATGAATTGTCTCAAAATAATAATCTTCTAAACCCCCTAAACCCCCTAAACTTCCTAAACCCCCTAAACCACTTAACCCCCTTAAACCATCATGAACATCACCGTTGCGGGGACCGGCTATGTCGGCCTCTCTATCGCCACCTTGCTGGCGCAGCATCATAACGTCACCGCCGTCGATATCGTGCCCGAGCGCGTGGAGATGGTGAACGACCGGAAGTCGCCCATACAGGACGACTACATCGAGGATTACCTGGCGCACAAACCGTTGCGGCTCCGGGCCACCACCGACTGGGAGGCGGGCTATGCCGACGCTGAGTTTGTGGTCATCGCCGCCCCGACGAACTACGACAGCACCAAGAACTTTTTCGACACCTCCGCCGTGGAGGACGTGATTGGCAAGGTGCTGCGGGTCAACCCGTCGGCCACGATGGTCATCAAGAGCACCATCCCGGTGGGCTACACCGCCTCGGTGCGGCAAAAGTTCGCCAAGCCCGACGGCACGCAGCCCAACATCATTTTCGCCCCGGAGTTCCTGCGCGAGAGCAAGGCCCTCTACGACAACCTCTACCCGTCGCGCATCATCGTCGGCTACGACAAGTCGGACGCGCACTTGGAGGAACGGGCGCACGTGTTCGCCGCGCTCATCAAGGAGGGGGCGATAAAAGAGGACGTGCCTGTCCTGTTCATGGGCAGCACCGAGGCCGAGGCCGTGAAACTCTTCGCCAACACCTACCTCGCGCTTCGGGTCTCCTACTTCAACGAGTTGGACACCTATGCGGAGATGAAAGGGCTCAGCACCCAGGATATCATCGACGGTGTCTGCCTGGATCCGCGCATCGGGACGCACTACAACAACCCCAGCTTCGGCTACGGCGGCTACTGCCTGCCGAAGGACACCAAGCAGTTGCTGGCCAACTACGCCGATGTGCCGCAGAACATGATGTCGGCCATCGTGGAGAGCAATCGAACCCGCAAGGACTTTATCGCCGACCAGGTGCTCAAGAAGGCCGGCTACTACGACTACTACAACCGCGGCGACTTCCGCGCGGAGGACGAGAAGGAGTGTGTGATAGGGGTCTATCGCCTCACGATGAAGTCGAACAGCGACAATTTCCGGCAGAGCAGCATCCAGGGCGTGATGAAACGGGTGAAGGCCAAGGGCGCGCGCGTCATCATCTACGAGCCCACACTGAAAGACGGCAGCACCTTCTTCGGAAGCCTGGTAGTCAACGATTTGGATAAGTTCAAGCAGCAGTCGCAGGCCATCATCGCCAACCGCTACGACACCTGTCTCGACGACGTGTCGGAGAAGGTTTATACGAGGGATATTTTCCGGAGGGATTGATTGGTAAGTTTAGTAGGTTTAGTAAGTTTAGTGAGTTTAGTAAGTTTAAGGGTGTTGATTAAGCATGCGTTTGAAGGAGGCGCGAAGGCCGATGAGTAGTTTGTTCATGTAATAGAATTCTTTTTTCAAACGTTGCAGGTCGTCTGTTTTTATGTATTTCAAGTCCGTGGCTATGATGAGTTGGCAGTATGTTTCCATGAGAGAGCTATATGCTATCTCGATGAAATGGATTTTTTCCTTTGGGGAAGTTCGTCCGTTACCTTCTGCTATGTTCGACGGCACCGAAATAACGGCTCTTCGAATTTGATCGCATAGTCCAAATCGTTCGTGGATAGGAAATTTCGCCAGCAGAGCATACACTGTCGAGACAAGTTTTCTGGATTGTTTCCATGCTTCCAGATGTTCAAAAGAGTAAATTTCATTTTCCATAAGATAATATTTTGTTTATAATTCAATTGCAAAGATAGAGGTGTATTTCTTGCAAATTCAAAAATTCTAAAAAAATACCAACATACAAATGTTAATCTCCTAAACCTCCTAAACATTCTAAACCTTCTAAACATTCCAACAATGAAAGGCATCGTACTCGCCGGAGGATCCGGCACCCGATTGTATCCAATCACCAAGGGCGTGAGCAAGCAGCTGCTGCCCATCTATGACAAACCGATGGTCTATTACCCGATCTCCGTGCTGATGTTGGCCGGGATCCGCGACATCCTGATCATCTCCACCCCCTACGACCTGCCGGGCTTCCGGCGGCTGTTGGGCGACGGCTCCGACTACGGCGTGCGTTTCGAGTATGCCGAGCAACCCTCGCCCGACGGGCTGGCGCAGGCCTTCATCATCGGCGAACAGTTCATCGGTGACGACACCGCCTGCCTGGTGCTGGGCGACAACATCTTCTACGGCAACGGCTTCACTCGGATGCTGAAGGAAGCCGTGCGCACCGCCGAGGAGGACCGCAAGGCCACGGTCTTCGGCTATTGGGTGGCCGACCCGGAACGCTACGGCGTGGCGGAGTTCGACCGCGACGGCAACTGCGTCAGCATCGAGGAGAAGCCCAGGGAACCGAAGAGCAACTACGCCGTGGTGGGGCTCTACTTCTACCCCAACAAGGTGGTGGATGTGGCCAAGACCATCAAGCCGTCGGCGCGCGGCGAGCTGGAGATCACCACGGTGAACCAGCGTTTCCTCGAAGACGGCGAGCTGAAGGTGCAGACGCTCGGGCGCGGCTTCGCGTGGCTCGACACCGGCACGCACGACTCCCTGAGCGAGGCCAGCACCTTCGTGGAGGTCATCGAGAAGCGCACGGGACTGAAAATCGCCTGCTTAGAGGGCATCGCCTACCGCAACGGCTGGATTGACGCCGACCGCTTGCGCCAGATCGCCCAGCCGATGCTCAAGAACCAGTACGGCCAGTACCTGCTGCGGATGCTCGATGAATAGCGGACGCGATAAATCATCGTCCATACAAATCGGAAACATCCTGTCTATCTCCTGCGCGTGACGGACAGGGAGAACCGACCGTACAGACATGAAATCATCAAACCGTACCCACCCCTAAACTTCCTAAACTCTCTAAACTTCTAACCCAACAACCCAATAACCCAACAACCCAATGCCATACAAACACTTGCATTTTCCCAAAGAGACGCTTTTCCTGGTCACGGGCGGTGCCGGCTTCATCGGCTCCAACCTTTGCGAGGCCGTCCTGGACATGGGCTGCAAAGTGCGCTGTCTCGACGACCTGAGCACCGGAAAGCAGGCCAACGTGGACCTTTTCCTCGGCAACCCCCGCTACGAGTTCGTGCGGGGCGACGTGAAGGACTTGGACACCTGTCTGCGGGCCTGCGACGGCGTGGACTATGTGATGCACGAGGCGGCGTGGGGCAGCGTGCCGCGCAGCATCGAGATGCCCCTTTTCTACAGCCTGAACAACATCCAGGGAACGCTTAACATGCTGGAGGCGGCGCGTCAGTGCGGGGTGAAGACCTTCGTGTATGCCTCGTCGAGCTCCGTGTACGGCGACGGGGCGCACCTGCCCAAGACGGAAGGCGCGGAGGGCAACCTGCTGAGCCCGTATGCCGTGACCAAACGCTGCGATGAGGAGTGGGCGAAGCAGTACACGAAACATTACGGACTGAAGACCATCGGACTGCGCTACTTCAACGTGTTCGGGCGGCGGCAGGATCCGGAAGGCGCCTATGCGGCGGTGATCCCGAAGTTCATCCGGATGCTGCTGCACGGCGAGCGGCCGGTCATCCATGGCGACGGACGGCAGAGCCGCGACTTCACTTTCGTGGAGAATGTGGTGGAGGCCAACCTCAAAGCTTGTCTCGCCCCCGACGAGGCATCCGGCGAGGCCTTCAACATCGCCTACGGAGGGCGCGAGTACCTCATCGACATCTACTATATGTTGACAAATGCCCTCGGAAAGGACATCGAGCCGGCGTTCGGCCCCGAGCGCCCCGGCGACATCAAGCACTCCAACGCCGACATCAGCAAGGCGCGACGCCTTCTCGGCTACGACCCGGAGTACGACTTCGCCCGCGGCATCGCCGAGACCATCGAGTGGTACCGCGAAAATCTTATTTGATTGCGAAAATGTGCGAAAAAGACGAAAAAGCACGAAAATATAATCAGCTAAACAATAATAATAAACCAAGTAAACATAAAATCATGAGAACAATGAACAATATCGTATTTCCTAATGAATCCTATAAAATCAACGGAGCCATATTTGAGGTACATAAGCGGCTTGGGATTGGCCTGTTAGAAAAGGTCTATCAAGAAGCTTTTGAAAAAGAATTGAAATTTCAGAACTTACAAATGCACATAAAGCACAGGTGAGAAACTATCTTGGCATTACGGGTTATAAGTTGGGACTCCTTGTCAACTTTAATCAAGAATATGTGAACCCTATTCGTATCTTGAACAGTGCTGCCATTTGATATTTTTCGCACATTTTCGCCGTTTTTGTTTATTTCGCAATTATTTCTATCCGCATTTTTTTTAACAATATGAAAAAAACCAAAATTTGCGTCATTGGGCTCGGCTACGTCGGACTGCCGCTGGCCCGCCTCTTTTCCACGAAATATCCCACGGTCGGCTTCGACATGAGCCAGGCGCGTGTGGACGCCCTCATGGCGGGGCACGATGCTACCCTCGAAGTGGCCGACGACCTGCTGCAGGACGCCATCCATAACCACGGCTTCCGCTGTACCACGAAGTTGGAGGATATCGCCGGGTGCAACTTCTACATCGTGGCGGTTCCCACGCCGGTGGATGCCGACAACAATCCCGACTTGACCCCGCTCATCGGGGCGAGCACCACCGTCGGCAAGGTGATTTCCGACGGCGATGTGGTCGTCTATGAATCGACGGTCTATCCCGGCGTCACCGAAGACGAGTGCATCCCCGTGGTGGAGCGCGTCTCCGGCAAAAAGCTGAACGTCGGGTTCTACGCCGGCTACTCGCCCGAGCGCATCAACCCGGGCGACAAGCATCACACCGTGGAGCACATCAAGAAGGTGACCTCCGGCTCCACGCCTGAGATCGGGCGGTATGTCAACGAGGTCTATGCCTCCGTAATCACGGCGGGCACTCACCTTGCGCCTTCCATCAAGGTGGCGGAGGCCGCCAAGGTCATCGAGAACAGCCAGCGCGACATCAACATCGCCTTCGTGAACGAGCTTTCCAAGATCTTCAACCGGATGGGCATCGACACCTTGGACGTGTTAGAAGCGGCGGGCACCAAGTGGAACTTCCTGCCTTTCCGTCCCGGACTGGTGGGCGGCCACTGTATCGGCGTGGATCCTTACTACCTGGCGCAGTGCGCGAAGCGTTACGGCTATCATCCCGAAATCATCCTTGCCGGCCGCCGCATGAACGACGGCATGGGCGAGTATGTGGCCTCCGAAACCGTCAAGCTAATGCTCAAGAAAGGCATCCAAGTGCTGCGCTCGCACATCTTGATCCTCGGCTTTACGTTCAAGGAGAATTGTCCCGACGTGCGCAACACCAAGGTCATCGACATCTATCGGGCACTCAAAGAGTACAATGTAGATATTACGGTGTATGACCCGTGGGCGAATCCGGAGATTGTGCGCCGCGAGTATGGCATCGAGGTGGTGAACGAGCTGCCGACGGAGAAGTTTGACGCGGCCGTCGCGGCGGTGGCACACCGGAAGTTTGACGGTCTGGATGTGCCCTCCTTGCTGAAGTCCGAGCACGTCATCTTCGATGTCAAGGGAACCCTCGACAGAACGGTTGTGGATGGCAGACTGTAAAAATCTGATCTTTAGCCAAAATATAAATATATGGAATATAGCATTATCATAGAAAAGAATCCGGAAACAGGATGGTATTGTGGGCAGTGTTCACAGATGCCCGAAGCCATGAGCCAGGGAGCGACTCTTGACGAGTTAATGCAGAATATGAAAGAAGCTATTGAACTTGCTATAGAATGTCGCAAAGAAGAGTTGAGAAACTTGTATAAAAATCGTAAAGTTTTTCACAGAAGATTGACAGTGAATGCATGAAAAAGGAAAAATTTCTGAAATACCTTCGAATGAATCATTGTTATCCCACGGGCAGGCAGAAAGGCAGTCATGCCCAGTTTGTGAATCAAGATACCGGTGCAAAAACCATTATACCTTTGCACAGTGACATTGACGATTTGTTGGTGAAGAAGATCTGTAAACAATTGGGCATACCTTCGGCAGGAAATAATTAGAACATGAACAAGCTCCAACGGCGTATTTCTTCGATGAAAGGCGATAACGCCCGCACGCTGACGAAGAACTTTTCGGCATTGGCGATATTGCAGGCCATGCGCTACCTGATTCCGTTCGTCGTGCTGCCGTATGTCACGCCCATCATCGGGGTCGAGCATTTCGGAGACATCGCCATCGCGTACTCCATCGCGCTGATTTTCCAGACCATCGTCAACTTCAGCTTCGACTTCATCGGCGCCCGCGACGTGGCCCGCAACCGCGAGGATCAGGACAAGGTCTCCGACATTGTCTCCACGATTCTCTGCGCCCGCATCGTGCTTTATGTTTTGGCGTTCGTGCTGCTTGCCGGTCTTGTGGCCGTTGTCCCGAAATTCCGCGAGATATGGCTGCTGATCCTGATTTCTGTGGCCACGGCCTTCTTCTCGATGAACGTCTCCGAATGGTTTTTCCAAGGCATCGAGAAGATGGAACACATCACCATCGTGAATGTGATTTCGCGGGTGGTCTATTTGGCGCTGATTTTCCTGTTCATCAAGGAACGGGAGGATTATCTGCTCTATCCTTTGTTCAACATGCTCGGTTTTGTGATGGCGTCCGGTTATTCCATCATCATGATGACGAAAAAATACAGGTGCCGCCTGAAAATACCGCCGTTTGCCCGGATTTTGGACAGTTTCAAGATCGGGAAGGATCTGTTTGTCAATCAGGTGTGCATGAGTTTCTGTGTCAACTTGCCCAACATTCTTTTAGGCACGCTTTCGGGTTCCGCCGCTGCGGGGCTGTATGACGCCGCCGGCAAGCTGCACAATGCGGGCAAGCACAGTATCGACGTGCTGAACCGTACCTTTTTCCCGTTTTTGTCGCGCCGCATGGACAAGCATAACGGCTACCGTCGCATCAACTTCGTCTTTTCGCTGTTGCTCGCGGTCGCCCTCTTCTTCTTGGCGCCGTTGCTCATCCGCTTGCTCTACTCAGAGGAGTTCGTGTCGGCCATTCCGCTGCTGCGCATCCTTTCGGTGTCGGTCTTCTTCACCGGCATCAGCAGCGCATACGGGCTCAACTACCTGATGCTCGTGGGGCGTGAAAAACTGCTGCGTAACATCACGCTGACCGTCACGCTGGTCGGGGTGGTGCTGTTTGTGTTGCTGACCAAGCTGTACGGCACAGTCGGCGCGGCGGTGGCCGTGGTCATCCTGAATGCAGGCTTCGCCGTGTCCTATTTTGTGGCAGCAAAACGCTGTCCGTCGAATGAAAACGTTGTACAATCGTGAGTATCGCTGTTTTGATATTGCTGTCTGTCGCCGTCCTGGCGCTCACCGTGTGGAAAGCGGAACGCCCGGCGGTCTATGTGCTGTGCGCCGCCTTCCTCCTGCGAATGTTGGTGCTTCTCACGGACTATTGCCATTGGGGGCATATTCCCTTCACGGGGGCTGACACGGAGGATTTCCACATCACCACGCTGGCTTTCATCGCGGGTACCGGACCGATCAAGACGAACTACACCTACGTCCTCGCCCTCTTTTATCGAATTTTCGGCGATGGCGGCCGGCTGATGGCGCAGTTCTTCAACGTGTTGCTGTCGTATGGCGCGGTGATGCTGGTCTATGCGACGCTCCGAGATTTGGAAATCCCCCGGAAGCGTCTTCTTCTGGCGGTTTCCTTGGTCGCGTTCATGCCCGCCACACTTTTCCTGTCGGGTGTTCTCTTGCGCGAAGCCTGGATTCAGTTCTTTTTGACGCTTTCGGCGTGCGCCTTTGTCTGGTGGTACCGAAAGGGTAGTATGGCCAATGTTGTTGTCTGTTTAACAGCTACTTATGCGTCTATGTTGATGCACGCGGGCTGCATAGGCGCTCTTGCGGTGTATGCGGCCGGATTCCTGCTTGCGCGAACTTGGAAGACGGTAGGGGGGAGGACTTACGCGGTCACGGCGTGCCTTTTGGCGGGCTTTCTCGCCATTTTGCTGCTGGTGCCCGACCTGTTGCTGGCCAAGTTTCACCATGCTGCGGTAAGCGGACATAGCTTCAACCCGAAACCGGTCGCAGCGGGTTCCTCCTACCTGATGTGGATGAAGGGCATGTCGCTGCCGATGAAGCTGCTGCTGTCGCCGGTGCGGATGTTCTACCTGCTGTTTTCGCCGCTGCCCTTCGACTGGCGCGACGTGACGGACGGCATCGTCTTTATGGTGGACAGTGTGTTTTATATCGTATTGACTGTCATGGTGTTCCGCCATCCCTTATTGGGCAAGGAGGCTAAAATGAAACGTTTTCTGATATATACGGTGTTCGCGCTGACTTTCGTGTTCGCGATGGGCACGACCAACGCCGGCACCGCCGTGCGACACCGCGCCAAATTCTTGCCGGTGATGGTGTTGGCCGCTTCGCTGACCGCTGCCAAAACCAACCCTGACTCCTGCGAATTAACCGATGTCGAATGAATAAATGCCTATAAAACATGAACGGACGAGTTCTTTTCGAGAAATATGGCGCTGTCATACGTTTTATGTCGAAATGTATGTCCCTTCTGCCTAAAAGATGGGTGGAATGGCGGTATTTTCGTTGCCACGGACGCGGAAACTGGAGTATTCTGATGCGTTATCTCCGTGTGCGGGCCTTGGCAAGAAAAACGGGCGCGAACGTCTGTGTAATGGATCATGTCTATCTGCAGCACTGCGAGAATCTTGAGATTGGCGACAACGTCTCCATCCATGAGCAGTGCAACCTCAACGCGTATGGCGGCGTGCGCATAGGGAATGATGTCTCCATCGCGCACGGGACTTCCATCGTGAGTTTCAACCATACCTGGGCGGACGAGGCGACCCCCATCAAGTACAACCCGTCGGAGGCGCTTCCGGTGGTCATCGGGAACGATGTCTGGATCGGCTGCGGGGTGCGCATCCTCGGCGGCGTCACGATCGGCGACCGCGTGGTGATTGCCGCCGGCGCCGTGGTCAACAAAGACTGCGAGCCGCACGGGGTCTATGCCGGGGTGCCGGCGAAGCTTGTGAAGCGGATTTAGGGGAGGCGGATACAAGGTTCAAGGTTCAAAGTTCAAGGTTTAAGGTTCAAAGTTCGAGAGGACATGGCAGAGAAAGACATTTTGGTGTTAACCAACAGTATTGTCGGGTTGTTTGCTTTCCGGAAGGAGGTGGTGGCGGCTTTGTTGGGGCGCGGGTTTCGCGTGTGGATTTCTTCGCCGGACGATGACCATGACAAGTATTTATATTTCAAGGAGTTGGGTTGTGAGATGGTGGAGACGGCGGTGGATCGGAGGGGCACGAACCCTTTTCGGGATTTCGGTCTTCTGCGCTCGTATCTCCGCCTGATGCGCCGGACAAAGCCTGCTGCGGTGCTGACCTACACGGTCAAGCCGAACGTCTATGGCGGGGTGGCGGCGCGTATGGCGCATGTCCCCCAATTGGCGAACATCACGGGCTTGGGCACTGCCGTCGAGAACCCCGGGTTGTTGAGCCGGATCACCGTTGCGATGTACCGTTTTGGCCTGAAAAGGGCGAAAACCGTGTTCTACCAAAACGCTTCCATACAGGAATTTTGCCGAAAAAAGGGAATAGGCCGCCACGGGGTGCTGCTGCCGGGCAGCGGCGTGAACCTCGAATGGCACGCTGTGCAGCCCTATCCGATACAAGGGAGTCCGATCCGTTTCCTCTTCATTAGCAGGGTGATGCGCGACAAGGGCATTGAGGAGCTCTTGGAGGCCGCCGAAGCCGTCCGGAGGAACCATCCGCAAGTCGAGTTCCACATTCTCGGACCTTGCGAGGACGGTTACGAGGCGCGTCTTCGCGAATTTTGCGACCGGGAGGTGGTCGTGTGGCACGGGAGCGTGCCGGATGTGCGACCCTACTTGCGCGAGGCGTGGTGCACGGTGCATCCGTCGTACCACGAGGGCATGGCCAACGTGCTGTTGGAGAGCGCGGCGGCGGGACGGCCCGTCATCACCACCGATGTGCCTGGCTGCCGCGAAACCGTTGACGTAGGGGTCAGCGGACTGATTTGCGTCCCCAAGAATGCTTCATCCCTCGCGGACGCGCTGGAGCGTTTCCTCCGGCTTCCTTACGACGAGAAGGTGCGCATGGGCCTCGCTGGCCGCGAGTTTGTCTCGAAACACTTCGACCGCAACATCATCATAAACGCCTACCTAAACGAACTTTAATCCTCCGAATCTCTCTAAACCTTCTAAACATACTAAATGTACCCATTCTTCAAACGCTTACTCGACCTCTTCATCGCCGCGCTTGCCTTGCTGCTCGTTGGGTGGCTTCTTCTGCTTGTGGCGTTGTTTCTGCATTTCGCCAACAAGGGTGCGGGTGCCTTTTTTCTGCAAGAGCGGCCGGGCAAGGACGAGAAAATCTTCAAAATCATCAAGTTCAAGACGATGACGGACGAGCGCGACGCGGACGGGAACCTGCTCCCTGATGCGCAGCGGCTGACGAAAGTGGGGCGTTTTGTCCGCTCGACCTCCATCGACGAGTTGCCGCAGTTGCTGAACGTGCTGAAAGGGGACATGTCGTTGGTTGGGCCGCGGCCGCTGTTGGTGCAGTATCTGCCGCTCTATTCGCCCGAGCAGGCCCGACGCCACGAGGTGCGCCCGGGGATTACGGGCTGGGCGCAGGTGCACGGGCGCAACGCCATCTCCTGGCAGGAGAAATTTAAACTTGACGTGTGGTATGTCAATCATTGTACATTGGCGACGGATTTGAAGATTATCGCGCTGACGGTCAAGAACGTGCTGCGGCGCAAGGACATCAGCTCCGCAACGTCTGAAACGATGGAAGTTTTTACTGGAAATAATTGATTGTTATGTATTTATATGGAGCCAGCGGCCATGGCAGGGTCATAAAGGAGATACTGGAAGCCGAAGAGCTTGAAGCGAAGGCTTTTGTGGATGACAACCCTCAGCTTGAACAGTTGGACGGGGTGCCGGTGCTGCATCAAGCAGACGGACTCTCGCCCCTGATTGTGAGTATCGGCGACAATCGGATTCGAAAGAGGATCGCAGAGTCGTTGGACTGTTCGTTCGGGGTGGCGATACATCCTTCCGCTGTCGTCTCGCCATCTGCGAGAATAGGGGCGGGTACTGTGATTATGGCCGGGGCGGTGGTCAATGCCGGGGTGGTCATCGGTCGGCACTGCATCATCAACACCGGTGCCTCTGTCGATCACGAGTGCGTGTTGGGCGACTACTGCCACATCGCGCCTCATGCCGCCTTGTGCGGGAATGTCCGCATCGGAGAAGGGACGCTGGTGGGGGTCGGAGCCTCCATCATTCCGTGTGTGAAAGTGGGGGAGTGGAGTATAGTGGGGGCCGGCGCCGTTGTGACTGGCGACTTGCCCGCCCATTGCACCACGGTGGGGGTTCCCGCAAAAGTGATTAAGAGTAAGGACAAAAACTAAACATCAGATTTATAACTCGTTATGTCAGATAGAAAACGTATATTTTTATGTCTCGCACATACCAGCGAAACACAGCTTGAATTGCAGTATATCAAGGAGGCGTTCGATACGAACTGGGTGGCGCCTCTCGGTCCGAATGTGGATGCCTTCGAGGCGTTGCTGAATGCGTATGTGGGCCACGGCAAGCACACGGTTGCGCTTGCCTCCGGCACGGCGGCTGTGCATCTGTCGCTCATCGCCAGCGGTGTCTGTCCCGGCGACGAGGTGATGGTGCAGTCCTTCACGTTCTGCGCCTCCTCCAACCCGATTGCCTACGTTGGTGCCATCCCCGTTTTTGTGGACTCGGAGCCGGATTCCTGGAACATCGACCCCGCGCTGCTGGAGTCGGCCATTGAGGACCGGATTCGCATCACCGGGCGGAAACCGAAGGCCATTCTCCCTGTCACCTTGTACGGGATGCCTTACAACATTGCGAAAATCATGCGGATAGCGGAGAAATTCGGGATTCCGGTGATTGAGGACGCGGCCGAGGGCTTCGGTTCGCGTTTCGACGGCAGAGCCTTGGGCACTTTCGGCGACTTCGGCATCTTGAGTTTCAACGGCAACAAGATGATCACCACCTCGGGAGGCGGTGCCCTGATCTGCTCCAACGAGCAGGTCCGTCACGACATTATGTTCTACGCCACGCAGGCTCGCGAGGCCTATCCGTATTATCAGCATGAACAGATCGGCTACAACTACCGCATGAGCAACATCTGTGCCGGCATCGGCAGGGGGCAAATGTCGGTCTTGGATGACCATATCGCGCATCATCAGAAAGTTAACGACTTGTATGACAGATTGCTGTCGGATGTGCTGGGTATAACCGTGCACGTAAACCCTGCGCCGCAGTATGACAGCAACTTCTGGTTGACCACGGTTCTGCTCGACCCCGGTTTGCATGTCGCGGGGGAAGAGGAAGCCTATCGGACACCCGTCTGCAAGGGTATCGGAGGAGCGGGCAATGTGTTGCACAGTGCCGACAGTCTGCACACTGACTGCGAGCCGAATGCGAATGTGGAGGCTATGCGCGTGTGGTTAGACCAACACAACATCGAGGCGCGCCCGCTGTGGAAGCCGATGCACCGGCAGCCGGTCTTCAAACACTGCCCGTCCTACGTGAACGGCGTGTCCGAGTCGCTGTTCAAGCGCGGACTTTGCCTGCCAAGCGGCCCATGCGTCACGGATGACGACGTCCGTTACATTGTGGAATGCATGAAGGAAGGGTTGCGCGCTTAGAAGTTTAGGGTGTTTAGAAGTTTAGGAAGTTAAGGAAGTTTAGAAGTGTTTAGAAGTTTAGAAGTTTAGGGTGTTTTCATTCTCAATTGTAATTCTTAATTCTTAATTAAAATATGGCTGGATTGACGTATAGGTTTGTGAGGAGGTTGTCGAATTTTATCGACACGAAGGTTGTTTTTGCGATTGACTGTTTTCTTTCGGTGGTCTCTTCGCTGTTTGCGTTGTTGGCGCTGGGGTTTGTCAGGGGGTCGCTGTATCAGTCGGGGCGGTTTGCGCTGCTGTGGCTGCCGGCGGCGTTGGTTTCCACAGTGGTTGCCCTGCTGGTTTTCAAGGGGCACAAGCTCATCATCCGGCATCTGTCGGCCAAGGATTTGCTCTGTTTCGTCAAGGAGGCGATTCTGAAGACGGTGCTGATGACCCTTGTGATGCTGGTGTATTACCACACCCTCTACAATGGGCTGCTTATTGCGCTCTTCGCCGACTTCCTGTTCACGCTGTTCCTGCTGGTGTTCGTGCGGGTGGTCATGGTGGCCGCCTACCAGCTCTATCTGACCAAGCGGCGCGAGGACAAGATGACGCAGCGCGTGCTGGTGTATGGCGTCTCCGACAAATCGACGGCGACCGTCGTGCGCTTCCAGAATTCCCCGCATTACAACATCATCGGCTTCCTCTCGAAAAAGCCGCAACCGGCGAATCTGATGCTCTCCAACCTTCCGGTGTTCTCCTGTCAGGATGACGAGCAGCTGTCGCGTATCATCCACGACTACAGCATCGACGGCATTCTTTTTACCACGGAGGCGGACGCGCGCCGGGAACGCGACGGCCTGCTGAAGCAGTGCCTCGACAACCATGTCCGGCCGCTTATCATTCCGGCCATCAACGAACTTAACGGCAATGAGTTGCATCCTGGAGTCCGCAAAGTGAAGATCGAAGATCTGCTCGGCCGTAACGAAATCACCATCTCCATGGATGCCATCATGGAGAATTTCCGGGACAAGGTGGTGTTGGTGACGGGCGCGGCGGGGTCCATCGGCTCGGAACTTTGTCGGCAGTTAGCCACTTTCGGCATCCGGAAACTGGTGCTGTTCGACAACGCGGAGACCCCCATGCACAATATCCGCCTGGAATTGGAGGAAAAGTTCCCGAACCTGTCGTTTGTGCCGGTCATCGGGGATGTGCGGCAGTCGCCCCGCCTTGATTTCGCTTTTCGCGAGCATCATCCGCAGGTGGTCTTCCATGCCGCCGCCTACAAGCATGTGCCGCTGATGGAGGAGAACCCCTGCGAAGCCATGCTGGTGAACGTCTATGGCACCCACAACGTCGCCGACAAGTGCATCGAGTACAATGTGGAGAAGATGGTGATGATTTCCACCGACAAGGCCGTGAACCCGACCAATGTGATGGGCTGCACCAAGCGCATCGCCGAGATTTATGTCCAGTCGTTAGGATTGGCCATTGAGCGCGGCGAGAAGAAGGGAAAGACCACGTTTGTGACCACCCGTTTCGGTAATGTGCTGGGTTCCAACGGTTCTGTGATTCCCCGTTTCCGAGAGCAAATCGAGAAGGGCGGCCCTGTCACGGTGACCCATCCCGACATTACCCGCTTCTTCATGACCATTCCCGAGGCCTGCCGCTTAGTGATGGAGGCCGCCACGTTCAGCACCGGCACCCAGATTTTCGTCTTCGACATGGGCGAGCCGGTGAAAATCGACGACCTCGCCAAGCGCATGATCGGATTGGCAGGCCTCCGCGTCGGGGTCGATATCCAGATAGAATACACGGGTTTGCGCCCCGGCGAAAAACTCTACGAAGAGGTGCTCTCCAACAGCGAAAACACCACAAAAACATCGCACGATCGAATTTTTGTAGCGAAAGTGCGCGAGTACTCGTATGAGTATGCATTGGAGAATATCAAAGAAATGGAAAAGTTGTCCGAGGTAGTCGATATCCCCGACATGGTGATGAAAATGAAGACTTTTGTGCCGGAGTTCGTCAGCAGGAATTCCGTTTTTGAGAAGTATGATAGGAAGGGTTAAGGTTTAAGGTTTAAGGGTTAGTGTTTAAGGGTTAAAAAATGTCGCATCGGTGAACGATGCGATATTTTTTTATCGTGGGGGCGTGATGGGTTTCTACCACATCTTTCCTGTTACGGAATGTCCGGCCGTGTGGTCGGGTTTGCGCGGAACGCAGCCTTCAACACCCTGACAAACCGGGTCTACACCCTGTGCCGGTATGAGCAAGTAATGCGTCTTGGGATGAATTGAATAAGCCAACTAATTGATAATCAGAAATATATTGCTCCCCTCCTAAAAAGAAGAAAAAATCAAAAACAAGCCGAACTAAAAGAATATTATGTAGATTTGCAGCGTCATATTGTCAGATTATGTTCAACGGACCTCGCATGGTCTGGAGGTGTGGCGCAAAATGGTAATAATAGAGGTCCCCTATATCTTTGCAGCATAATAAGACAACAAAAAACTGATATGAAGATGAACTCATTCCCCAAAATAATATTAAGTATCTTCGCACTTCTGACACTAATATTGCACTGTTATGCACAGAATTCTGTAACGTTAGTGTTTTCAGGGGAAGACCAGCAGGGTTCCTATGTCAAAATGAATGGCATAACCATACAAAATCTAAGTCGTGATTGGCAGGAGACCTTATTGTTTCCAGACACTACATATACGTTGAATATTGGTGTGGGCATTGAGGATGTCCAACAAGCCAACGAAATGAAGGTGATGCCTAATCCTTTTGAAGGACATACGCGAGTGAATATCTTTTCCGACAGGAATGAAGAAGTGATCATCCAGATTCTGGACATTAATGGGAAAAGACATGCCCAGTACACGGGCAGAATCACATCGGGGGACAATTATTTTGACATCACGCTATCCACCCCGCAAACCTATGTGTTATCCATACAGGCCCGAAGTGGCATCCGTAGTTTGAAGATGGTAAACGTCGGACACGGTGGAGCTGACAGAATCGCTTACGCAAGCAACAATCCAAAGACGATCAAAGTAAATATCAAAGGGTCCTCTTCGCATGATTTTGAGTTGGGTGATGAAATGCGATATACCGGATTCGCTCAAATTTACGACCACCTTCGGCAAAGTGCGCCTGTCCAACAGATGCAATATACCAGTGAGGAGATTACCCTTGCGTTTGCAGGATACCCCATTGAAGTTACTACGGATTCTGTAAAGTTTCCTGATAAAACCACTTTACATTGTTTTGGCACCGTGAACACATACGATTTAGGGACTGTTCAAACAGGTTTTTGTTGGGGTAGCGAGCCGAGTCCTTCTTTTCATGACAATCACATCTCAAGCGGCATGGCAGAAGGTATGTTTTCTGCTGTTCTCACAGAGATGGATGCAAACACCCGCTATTTCATCAGGGCCTATGCCATAAGTGGAACAGACACGGCGTATGGTGAAAGTGTTTTATGTGCGCCTACGATCTCCTTTACAAATACAGAGACTGTTTTTATCCCGGATGGTGTTGATTGCGATAATGGTTGTGTTCATGGTTCTTCCATAGAGGTTTCAGGTTTCACACCTACAGCCACCCTCCAGGACGCTGAAGATATTTTATTTATTCGCGCCAAACTGGAGCATTCCTATATCGGGGACCTTTATATTGCACTGACTTGTCCGAATGGGCAAAGGGCAAAGATAATGAACAAATACGAGCAGGGAACCTCCTTATGTTCAAATCAGATTCCAACTCCCTGGGGATGGCACTTAACGACAGGTTTCGTAAGTGGTGCATTTTTTGGTGAAGCTAATACCAGTTCCTCCGGATGTGATCCTACTAACAGCCAGAATCAAATAGGAGTTCCATGGAATTACTGTTGGTCAGATAATACGACCAGCGGCTATCAATACGCCAATGGGTCAGGTTATGTTTATGACAGTATAAATGTTACAGATGGTAAAGTGGACTCTACCAATACGATCAACATGACCCAAGTATATCACCCTGACCAACCCTTCTCCCAACTTATCGGTTGTCCGATAAATGGTACATGGGCTATTGAAATCATCGATGGTTGGGGTGCTTATAACGGCTGGATGACCGAATGGGAAATTGCTTTTCGTGGTAGAAACAATCCTGTTTCTGTTGAGGAAAACCCCTATCTTACCAATCCGTGCCAGAATGTCACAACCGTGACAGATGTTGATGGAAACGAATATCATGCCGTTGCCATTGGCAGCCAGTGTTGGTTGAAAGAGAATATGCGCGCAATTCGTTACACGGATGGTGAAATGATTCCATTGGGAGAGGGGACGAGTGTGTCGACGGCCTGTTTTTATCTGCCAGGCGATAGCGTAGGGGATTCCTTCGCAGGATATTTGTATAATTGGGCAGCCGCGATGAAAAGTGCAAGTTCCGGCACCCCATCCACAGGCCCCATTCAAGGCATTTGTCCTTACGGCTGGCATTTGCCCAGTGATGCCGAATGGGCGCAATTGTTAGAATATCTTAGTTTCAGGAGTGAGTATATATGTGGCGATAACACAAGCAGTATTGCCAAGTCCATGGCGGTCGATACGGGTTGGAGCGTTTCCGGTAACATTTGTGCTGTTGGTCACGAAGTCTCTTCCAATAACACCACCTCCTTTTCCGCTTTCCCTGCGGGCTACGCATACGGTATCTCCGATGGTTATGGCGAAAGTGCCAATTTCTGGTCGTCCACGGCCTACAATGACGACTTTGCCTATTATTACAGTTTGAATTACGGCAACAGTTTTGTGGAAAGGAACAATTTTGGCAACAAAAGTAATGGTATGTCAGTCCGTTGTATTCGCAATGAGGGAGATCCCGTGTTTTTGCCAAGTATATCCACTCTTCCTGTTTCGGATGTCACCGAATATTCAGCAATTTGTGGTGGTCGGATCAATTCCACGGGAGGTTCTCCCATAACAGGACGCGGTATTTGCTGGAGTACTTCTCCCGATCCCACGATTATTGACAGTCATATTTCGGATAACAGCGGGTTGAATACATTCACCTGTAGTATGGATAATTTGGATGCCGTCACCACTTATTATGTGCGGGCATACGCCATCAACGTTGCCGGTATTGCATACGGCGAGCAACGCAGTTTCACTACTCCTGTGTCATTTATAGCGGTGAACACCACATCTGTAAGTGACATCACGTGTGCTTCCGCCACTTGCGGAGGAAATGTAGTGGCAGGCAATCCTTTCGCCGTTGAGGCCTATGGCGTTTGCTGGAGCACTTCGGCTGATCCCACCCTGGCAAACAGCCATACCGTTGATGGCAGCGGCATTGGCAGTTTCGCCAGTAGTATTTCAGGTTTGCAACCCAACACCACCTATCACGTGAGGGCATACGCCATCTATTATGGCACAGACACCGTATATGGGGAACAAAAGAGTTTCTTCACCCCGAGTGCCCTGCCAACGGTGACCACGGCTGCCTTAAGCGATATCACTTTCACCTCTGCCGCTTGTGGCGGGGAAGTGACATACGAAGGTCTTGACGGGGTTGCCGCCCGAGGGGTATGCTGGAGCATTTCCCCTAACCCCACAACCAATGACAGCCATACCGTTGACGGCGGCGGTTTGGGCAGCTTCTCCAGCTCCATTACGGGTTTGCAACCTGACACCCACTACTATATTCGTGCCTACGCCACCAACAGTGCCGGTACGGTTTATGGCACACAACGGTTCTTCAACACTTTGGAACCCATGCCTGAAGTGAGCACCAACACCGTCAGCGACATCTCATACACCACGGCTACTTGCGGCGGAAATGTAACCAGCGAGGGCATGACACCTGTGACGGCCAAAGGCGTATGCTGGAGTACCTCAACGAATCCCACGATAAACGACAGTCTGACCGTTGACGGCAGCGGTTTGGGTGATTTCACCAGCTATATCACGGGTTTGCTGCCCAACACCCATTACTATGTGCGGGCCTACGCCACGAACGGTAATGGTACGGTTTATGGCACACAACGAAGCTTTTCAACTCCAGTAGGAACACCCATAGTAAGCACAAACATTATCAGTAGCATAACAGACTCTTCTGCTGTCTGCGGCGGAGATGTGACCAATGAAGCCGCTTATCCGGTGACCGCTCGAGGCGTATGCTGGAGTACCTCGACAAATCCCACGATAAATAATAACTTGACGGTTGACAGTAGCGGTTTTGGCAATTACACCAGCTATATCACAGGTTTGCAGCCCAACACCCGTTATTATATACGGGCCTACGCCACCAATAACTCGGGGACAGCGTATGGTATTCAGCGAAGCCTTATTACTACCGTCAAAACACCAACGGTAAGCACTTCTGCAGTAAGCAATATTACCTGTATTGCAGCAGACTGCGGAGGAACTGTATCTTCAGATGGAATCTCCGGAGTGACAGCCAAAGGCGTATGTTGGAGCACTTCCACGAATCCCACCATTACAGACAGTCTTACAATTGATGGCAACGATGTAGGCAGTTTCACCAGCCATATCACAGGCTTGCAACCTGGCACGCATTATTATGTTCGGGCATACGCCACCAATAATGCAGGCACTGTATATGGTACACAACGTCAATTCACCACACCGGCCGCCACGCCGACAATCACAACCAACGGAGTGAATAGAGTTTCCTTCACATCAGTCACTTGCGACGGCAACGTGAATTACGAAGGCATTGCAGCAGTAACGGCTCGCGGTGTATGCTGGAGTACCTCTCCTAATCCTACTGTTAATGACAGCCATACTGTTGACAGCAGCGGATTGGGCAGTTTCACCAGCCTTATTACGGGTTTACAGCCTATTGTCCATTACTATGTGCGGGCATACGCGACGAACAGTGCAGGTACAGCGTATGGCAATGAGATAGAATTTACCACCACTGATGGATATCCATGTCCCAATGCAGCTACCCTCACCGACATTGATGGGAACATATACAACACGGTGCAGCTTGGCAGCCAGTGTTGGATGCGTGAGAACCTGCGCACCACACGTTACGCCAACGGCACGGATATACCCTTAGCCAATTATACTGAAAACTATGCATATCGATGTTATCCAAATGGTAGTGCAAGCAATGTGTCCACATACGGCTATCTCTATAACTGGCAGGCCGTGATGGGTGGCTCAGCCTCCAGCAATAGCAATCCGAGTGGTGTGCAAGGCATCTGCCCCAATGGATGGCATGTGCCAAGCGATGCGGAATGGACACAACTGACGGATTATGTAAGCAGCCAAAGCCAGTATCTTTGCAATGGTGATTCAAACTATATAGGCAAGGCATTGGCGGATAATGCCTTGAGCTGGAGTTATGACACCACTACTTGCGCGGTTGGCAATATGCCAAGTAATAACAACGCCACTAATTTTTCCGCACTTCCCGCAGGGGATATTACTAGCTTGGGCTATTTTGGTTTCCTCACCTTCACTAATTTTTGGACTGCCACCCAATATAATAACAGCCGCGCATACGACCGAGATATTGCCTGGTATGTTGCCACGGTGCGCAGACAAGACTTCGAAAAAGTAAGAGGTCATTCCGTCCGTTGTCTTCGCAATGAATAATCATCAACAAAATTATCTTTATGAAACATATTTCTCTTTTCCTACTGATAGTAATCTTTACGGTTTCCGGTGCGGTCGCGCAAAATCTGCAAGTCACCCAGATTGCCGGCGCTTCCGCTTTGGTGTCATGGGACAACGACCCTACCGGCACGGTCAGTTCCTATTCTTTGGAATACGCTGAAGTGGGCCAAGCCGATGGCGTTTTTATATCAAATATTACGGGCACGTCCTATATGCTCAGCCCACTTGAGCCGCTCACCTATTATGTGGTACGTCTCCAAGCCAATTACAATGACAATACCATGAGCGAATGGAGTACAATATCTTTTACTACAGACTGCTTGGCGGGTGGTGAAAATGCCGTGGGCAACGGCACTTCTACGAATGAATATCTTCCCACATACGACTTCTATCAATATGGATATTCGCAGCAAATATTCACAGCGGCGGAAATAGGGAGTGCAGGCAACATCTATTCCTTATCCCTTGAGATGTCCAATGTGACACAATCCAGACGTTATAAAATTTATCTGATGCACACTACAGCGACCACAGTATCCACCTGGTTGCCTGCCAATGATGCTCAATTGGTATTTGATGCTGACCAAGACTTGGAAAATGGATGGAACACCTTTCATTTCTTCGCTCCATTCGCCTATAATGGCACTGATAATCTTGTGTTAATCTTTGTTGATATTACCAATGATTACACCGCTCTTTGGGACAACACCCGTTGTTCCGTTCACACTGCTCACTCAAATTGCACACGTTATGTTTACAATCGAAACACACCTTACGATATCAACACGATTCCATCATCGTCTGGTACGCCAGCAAATGTTCGTAACAATGTCATCTTTGGTGGCTTTTGCGACAATACGGTAACCTGCATCGAGCCGAACATCTATGTTGACCATGTCAGTGACACTTCTGCTGACGTGATTTGGGTTCCTGGTTATGACGAAAATGCGTGGGAAATGGAATATGCCCTCTTTAGCGATTCATTATGGACATCCATTATCAATCCAACAGGGGGTATGGTCACCCTCTATCAACTGGATTCGCATACCCGCTATAAAGCAAGAATGCGTGCCGTATGCGCTCCCGGTCAAGTAAGCGAATGGGCTATGACCGATTTCACTACCGAATGTGCTAAAATCTCCATTCCATTTTCCGAAGATTTCAACTCATGTAACACCACGGGCTCCATAAGCACGTGGATTCCAGACTGTTGGACTAAATATGATTGCTTCAGCACTTTTTATCCCTTTGTTAGCCTCCCTAATCACGGTGGAGCCGATGGTCGTTCACTGAGGTTCTATTCTAACGCTACCAACTATAACATGGTGGTTATGCCTGAAGCAGAAATCGATGTAAGTCTTTTGGAAGTCTCTTTCTTTATGAGAGTTGAAAAACTTGTCAATGGAATGATGGTAGGTGTGATGACGGAGGCTGATGGTTTTGATGGTTTCGTTCCGGTTGACACTGTCTTTTGTACAGCTACGAATACCTTTCAACACCAAGCGGTTGACTTGAACACCTATCAGGGAACAGGCAAATACATTGCATTTAAAAACTTCAACAACACTTCTGGAGAAGTTTATCTTGATGATGTTGATGTGACGCTGATTCCAAATTGTCGGTATCCAAATCATATTGTTGTCACGGATATTTACAAAGACTCTGCTGTAGTTGCTTGGACAGAAAGAGGTTCGGCCACTGAATGGATCATTGAATACGGTCCTTCCGGCTATACCCCGGGGACGGGCACCGCCATACAAACCACACAGAATCCATATACGCTGACGGGTCTCTATGCAGGCACTGGATATGACGTTTACGTGCGTTCCGACTGCGGCGAAGGAAATATGAGTGACTGGTGTCCGGATCATGCGTCTTTCACCACACGCAATTGCACACCTGCCCATCAATGCGAATATTCTTTCGTGTGTGTTGACAGTCATGGTGACGGCTGGAATGGTGCATACGTCAGCATACAACAAAACGGATTGCCCATAGCCACTGTGAAAAACACTACGCATGCGACAGGTGTATATTCCACCATGATTGATACTGTCGGTGTAATGCTATGCGACATGATCAATACGACAATGATTTGGAATTCTGGAAGTTATGATGACGAGATCATGCTAACAATATTGGCACCCACGGGAGACACTCTATTTTCCAAGGATGACATGTCCACAATAACTTCCGATACTTTGTTGAATTTCATCACGAATTGTGACGGTTTTATATCTCCTGTTTGCGAAATGCCTTTATACGTTACTGTTGATTCTGTTGGCTGGAACAGTGCGGATATTAGTTGGACAGCTGGTTACGTTGAGACCGAATGGAATTTACAGTATAAGGAAGCAGCCGCCTCTTCTTGGGGCGAAAGCATTCCTTTAACAACTACCCACTACCAAATTCCAGACTTGACAGCAGAAACCGAATATCAGGTGCGTGTGCAGGCAAACTGCATTGATATGATCAGTGACTGGACAAGTCCTGTCAGCTTCACCACCCCAAGTGGTGGTATTGACAGTGTTGATACCGACAGTGTAGGTGTTGACCATCACCTTTTGACTCAAAGTATTTGTCTGAGGCCAAATCCTGCTGGCAACTATATCGAATTGAGCATCAATGGCAATGTTGAAGTGAAAGAAGCAGTGGTTTTCAATGCTTTCGGCCAGCTAATTCAGACTGTGGTACTAACTGACAACCATGCCCGTCTCGATCTCAGCAATTTGGCCTCCGGTGTGTACTTCGTGCGCGTCAGCAGCGACAACAATAGCGCCATCCGGAAGTTTATTAAACGCTAACCCAATGTTCACCTTGTGTTTCTGCCGCCATGTATGCGAACGTACAATGGCGACATGGCCCCGCGACGGGCAAGGAGGCTCCTAGCTACAGGTTCAAGGAGTCGTATTTGGACGTGCGCGGCACCGCGGTCTCCCGACTGAAACGCCAATTCCCGCCATTGAGCTGCCATTTTCGGCCAGTCTGTCTGCGAAGCCGTGCAAAAAACAGAGGTCGTGTTTTCACGGCAACTCCCTTGTATAACAGTTTTTTGCAATGATATGGTCAAAAAGATACAGTTAATTGCATAAAAAATTATATTTCAAAAAAAATTAATATCCTGTCTTGGTATATTGAAAAAAGTCTATCTTTGCGGCGTGAATGATATTACAAATTTTAATTTGATTAAAATATGGATAGAGAAGTTATGTTAGAGGAACCCACGCTGCCGCAACTGATAGAGAGGGTCCGGAGGAATACCGAAAGGATCGACAGACATGAAGTGGCACTAAATAAGATGCAAATGGAAAATGCAGAGCAGAAGCGTAATATCAGCGAATTCGATAGAAGGCTTGAACTCTCCAGCAAGGAACACGACCGTTGGATGCGCGAATGGCGCCAGGCTATGAAGGAATCCAGCAGGAAGTTTGACGAGGAGTTGGCTAAATCTCGTAAGGAGTTCAAAGAGGGTTTGGAGGAATCCAGCAGGAAGTTCGACGAGGAGTTGGCTCAATCTCGCAGGGAATTAAAAGCAGAACTGGCGGAATCTCGCAGGAAATTCGATGAGGATGTGGCTCAATCCCGTAAGGAGTTCAAAGAGGGTTTGGAGGAATCCAGCAGGAGGTTTGAGGAGATAAATGCGAAAACAAATGCCGCCATCACCCGGATCTCGACGGAATTTCTCGGCGTCACGGGCCATATCGTAGAAGGTTTGGCAAGTTCCGCTGTTGATGAGGTTTTCAAGGCCGCCGGTCTGCCACTCCTGCATTTCGGAAAGAACATAAAACCGAAACACCCCGAGGCGAACAGTCAAATGGAGGTCGATGTCATGCTCGGCAACGACAGATTCACGGTTCCTGTGGAGGTCAAGGCGAACTTTACCAAGAAAAAAGTGGAACGTTTTCTGCACAAGATGGAAATGTTCAGACCCCTGTTCCCGGAATACTGCGACAGGGATGTCTTGGCCGCCATCTGTGCCATCAACTATGAGAACGGCGCCGACCAGTTCGCCCACGACGAGGGGCTGCTCGTCCTTCGCGTGAACAGCGACAACGTCTTCTCCCTCGACCCGTTTGACGAAGAAAAACTGCGGAGGTTCTGACGTGGGGACGCGCAGGGCACGTCTCCATGTGAAAACCTCCGCAAGTCACTATTTCAAAAACGCGATGATGTCGCCCTTGTTGACCTTTTGACCTTGCTGGACCACCACTTCCAACAGTTCTCCGTCGAAGAGGCTGGTGACGGGTTCCATGCCGTAGTAGGCGCTCACGAAGCAGACCGTATCGCCTTTCTTGTAGGGTGTTCCGACCGGCTTGGCCATTGACTTCTCGTCACCGACGGCGATTTCCCAGAACAGCTGTCCGCTCACGGGAGCGACAATCTGCTTGGCATCCGGATGTTTCTGCATCATCCATTCGATGGCTTCTTTCTGGATGTCCACCGGGTTGGAAGGAATCGTGATGCCGGCCTTGGCCTTTGCCTTGTCTTTTGCGATGGCGAGGTCGCGCAGGAAGTTTTGTTTGGCGCGGCCTTCCTTATAATCGATATACTGGCGTTCGTGCATGGCCAGTTCGAAGAGTTCTTCTTCGTCTTGTCCCACATCCCAGCCTTTCTCTTCCATCATTTTACGGTATTTGGGCAGTTCGTCGGGGTAGTTGTCTTGCGGCACGCCGTCGAAGAAGGAGAAGCCTTTCGCCTTGGCCATCTCCACGATTTCGGGCGCGAGCGGGCCGGGCAGGCGGCCGCATTTGCCGAGAATCATGTCCCACTGGTTCTGTTCCATGTAGGTGAAGCGCGGTTTGCCCTCGATTTCGGCGCGGACGTTCATCAGGGCGATGTTCTTGACGTACTGGCTGAACGGGGTGACCAATCCGGGGGTGCCCACCATCGGCCACACGGCGGCCACTTCGTCGAACAGCTTGACGAGCAGTTCGTCTTCGGTGAGTTCTTTCTCTCCCTTGTTTTTCAAGGTGGTGTTTAGGTAGTGGTGGATGCCTTTGAGGTCGGCCATCATGGAGCCCATCATGCCGCCAGGCAGTCCGCATCCGAGTAGCAGGGAGGTGGAAATCTTGTTTTTCGGTTCGATGAAGTAACCGAGGAAGTCGTCCATGAACTTCTGGGTCAGGGAGCGGGCTTCCATGTAGGCGTTCATGTTGATGTCGGCGACCTCGAAGCCGTCGTCGCGGAGCATGGCCTGCACGGCAATGACATCGGGATGGACCATGCCCCAGGAGAGGGGTTCCATGGCCACGTCGATGATATCGGCGCCGTTGCGGCACACTTCGAGCACGGAAGCCATGGAGAGGCCGGGGCCGGTGTGCCCGTGGTATTGAATCACCAAGTGCGGGTATTTTTCCTTGATGGCCTTCACCAGCTTGCCCAGTTCGGCGGGGCGGCCGATGCCGGCCATGTCCTTGAGGCCGATTTCCTGGGCGCCGTACTCCACGTATTTGTCAACCACGGAAAGGTAGTGTTCCAGCGTGTGCACGGGGGAGTGCGAGATGCTGAGGGCGGCCTGCGAGATGAGGCCGAACTCGTTGGCGTATTTGATGGAGAGTTCGAGGTTCCGGTGGTCGTTGAGGCCGCAGAAGGAGCGCACGACGTCCACGCCCTGCGCTTTTTTCACCTTGAACATGAGTCGGCGCACGTCGGCGGGCACGGGGTACATGCGCAGTCCGTTGAGGGCGCGTTCCAGCATCTGGCACTGGATGCCGGCAGCGCGAAGCGGTTTCGTCCATTCGCGCACGGCATGGTTGGGGTTCTCGCCGTACAGCAGGTTCACCTGCTCGAAAGCACCGCCGTTGGTCTCCACACGGTCGAAACAGCCCATGCGCACGAGTACGGGGGCAATCTCCGTCAACTGATCGACGCGGGGCTGGTATTTGCCCGATGACTGCCACATGTCGCGATACACCAAGCAGAATTTGATTCTCTTTTTCATACTATTTCCTTTCTCAATATCTTTTTAATCAGTGATTTATGTATTAAACCGCCTTCTTTCAGGCGGTGGCAAAGATACGAAAAAAAACGGTCGGCAGGGAATGCCGACCGTTCTGTTTTTTTTGTGGATGCGTCAGCGGTTAGTCGCCGAGGGTGGCCACCATGACAGCCTTGATGGTGTGCATGCGGTTCTCGGCCTCGTCGAAGACGATGGAGTTCTCGGACTCGAAAACATCCTCGGTGACTTCGATGCCGTCTAAGCCGAACTGTTTGTTCACGTCGCGGCCGACCTGCGTCTCAAGGTTGTGGTAGGCGGGCAGGCAGTGCATAAACTTGCATTTCGGGTTGCCGGTGAGGGCCATCATCTCCTTGTTGACCTGGTAGGGTTTGAGTAGTTTGATGCGTTCTTCCCAGACCTCGACGGGCTCGCCCATGGAGACCCATACGTCGGTGTAGAGGAAGTCGCAGCCTTTCACGCCCTTCTTCACGTCGTCGGTGACAGTCACCTTGGCGCCGGTCTGTTTGGCGATTTCCTGGCACTGTTTCACGAGGGCCTTGTCGGGTTGGAGGGCTTTGGGGGCCACGATGCGCACGTCCATGCCCATCTTCGCGCCGCCGACCATCAGGGAGTTGCCCATGTTGAAGCGGGCGTCGCCGAGGTAGGCGTAGGTCACCTGGTTGAGGGGCTTGTCAACGTGTTCGCTCATGGTGAGGAAGTCGGCGAGCACCTGGGTGGGGTGGAACTCGTTGGTGAGGCCGTTCCAGACGGGGACGCCGGCGTATTCGGCCAGTTTCTCCACGGTGGCCTGGGCGAAGCCGCGGTATTCGATGCCGTCGAACATGCGTCCGAGCACGCGGGCGGTGTCCTCCATGGACTCCTTCACGCCAATCTGGGAACCGGTGGGTCCGAGGTAGGTCACGTGTGCGCCTTGGTCGTAGGCGGCCACCTCGAAGGCGCAGCGGGTGCGCGTGGAGGTCTTCTCGAAAATCAGGGCGATGTTCTTGCCCTTCAGACGGGGTTGCTCCGTGCCGGCGTATTTCGCGCGCTTCAGGTCGCGGGCCAGGTCAAGCATGAATTGGATTTCCGTCGGAGTGAAGTCCAACAGTTTCAGGAAGCTTCTGTTTCTCAAATTGAATGCCATATTCTATAATGTATTTGTGATGAATTTTTTCGGCCGCAAAAGTACAAAAAAAACGGTTACGAGCGTGTCTCTTTGTCCGTTTCGTCACACCACCACCTCGAAGATCCGTTTCCCGTTCCATTCGATCCATTCCGGCTCTTTCTCCTCCTTGTTCTTCGAGAAGTCGAACGTGACGAGGTAGCCTTCGTCCTTGCCGCGGGTGGCGAGGTACTCCGACAGCTGGTCGCGTCCCTTCTGCTCATACTTGTCGCCGCGCCAGATCTTCAGCTCCACCACGAACTCCTCCCGACCGTAGGTCACGATGAGGTCCATCCGGCGGTTGTCGCGGGTCTGCGGCTCCACATAGTAAAAGCCCGTGCCGTTGATGATGGGTTTCAGGAAGCTGAGGAAAATCAACCTTCCCTGCCGCTCGATGAACTTCCCGTCTTCCTCACGGTATTCCTCGCGCATCAAGTCGTGGAAACGCTGCAGCACAAACTCCATATTCAACCGCCCATCGGTCACATAGTTATAGTTTATACGCAGTTTCCCCATATCCGCAATGTTCTGCTCGGCAATGAAATAGTTGTTCAGCACCTCCTCGAAAATGATGTTATGGATGCTCACTTTCCGATTTGCATCGTATTTGATGATGCCGAACATCGTGGCGAAATCTATCACCGGGTTGTTAGGATCGTATGTGATGTTATCACCAAGAATGGAGAGGGAATAGATAAACCGTTTCAATTCAGGATATTCTTCCAGATTCCTGGTCATACTGGTGAAGAGCGTGTTTTTGTTGAATATGGTGGTTTTTGCTGCTTCCTGCACACCGTCCAGCGTCCAGTTCCGTCCCAACTCCTCGTCTATCACCTTGCAAAGTTTGCTCACCAAAAACGGATAACCAGAGGTGTATTTGTAAATTTCCTCGCTTATCGCCTTGATGTCCATACCCGTATGCGTGTCGTTTTCGTAATCGCGGAGCATCTGGGCAATCTCCTCGGGGTGGAAGGTCATATCGACGTTGAAATCGGCGGCGATGTTCCACGGGGAGTTGTACTTTTTCTCCGCGTCGGGACGGAGCTTCAGCTTGAGGTTCTTGACATCGTACACACCCGCGAGAATCACGCTATGGAACGTGGAGTTCAATCCCTCTACACTACGTTGCAGGTACTTGTTGCGAAGCATACCCAAGAAATTGAGGAACAACTGGTTGTCGCTGCTCTTATCCACCTCATCAATGGTCAGCACTACCGGCTTCGGGCTCATTTTGGTAAAGCGGGTGATCGTTTCCGACAACTCGTCCAAGTCTTTGGCCGTACAATCTTGCCAAATATTTACCAGTCCCTCTTCAATACATCTCGGTTCCAAACGGTTAGCCATTTGTCTTGCGAACATCTTGGCAAAGGCGGCATGAGAGGAGAAAGCGTTATCATCCACGCCTTCGAAACTACAGTCGATAATCAAATACCGGTCCGACAGCCTACGCCATATCATTTGCAGCATCGTGGTCTTCCCGTACTGCCGCGCCCTGTTGATGGTGAAATACTTGCCTGTGTCTATCAGGCGCTCCACGGCCTCAAAGCGTTTGGCGCTGTCCACCATATAGTGCCATTCGGGATTACAGCTGCCGGTTATGTTGAACTCTTTTCTCATAATGCGTGATTTATCAATCGGCAAAGATACGATTTTTTGGGTTTAGGTGGTATAGGAGATGAGGAGGATTTGGAGGTTTAGGAGGATTAAGTCAGTCGTGGTCGCGGCGGTTCTCGCATTCGCAGATGTCGGTGAAGAGGATGTCGGTTTCGGGCAGTAGAGCCTCCATGGCCTCGTATTCCCAACGGGAGAGCGGTATTTGTCGTAAGTCCAAGGTTTTCAGTGTTTTGCTGATGCTGGCGATGGAGTGGGGGAGGACATACAGCGGGTTGCCCCAGGCGTCGATGGTGGCGAGCCGGTGCAGGTTGCCGATGCTTTCCGGCAGCTCTTCGAGGATGTTGCGCGAGATGATGAGCGTGCGCAGTTCCGTGAGCTCCCCGAGGCTTTCCGGCAGCCGCAGTAACTGGTTGTGGTCGATGTTAAGGTATTGGAGATGTGTGAGTTTGCGGATGTTCCGGTTCAGTCGGCACAGCCGTTGCCCTTTTACGGTGAGTTCCCGCAGCTCCGTGAGCCGAAAAAGCTCCTCCGGCAAGGAATCCCTGTTAGACAACTTTTTGATTTTCAGTCGATAGACCGGCTTCTCCGCTTGCAGCGCCGCCTCGATGGAGGTATAGACCGTCCCGTCGTCGTCGGGCGCGTAGAGGGTGGTGGCCTTCTGCGCGGAAAGGGAAGAAAACCAGAAAGCCATCAGAAGGATAATCGATGCGGTAAGCGTCTTGCTCATTGTTTTCCAGCTTTATGTTCAACAAAAACACCCAAAAATCTCAGTTCTAAGTTCTTAGTCATTAGTCATTAGTCATTAGTCCTCAGTCCTGAATCCTCTTCTCGTACGCCATCCGTTTCCCGTCTCTGACCTGCACGGTGCCGCAGAGGGTGAAGCCGAAGCTGCGGATCAGGTTGCGCATCGGGCGGTTGTCGTGGTGGGTGTCGATACGGAACCATCGCACGTTTTGGGCGCGGGCCTTCCGCTCGGCGAACTGGAGAATGTGGCGGGCCAGGTCGAGGCCGAGGAACTCGTCGGCGACGGCGATGCGGTGCACGGCGACGTAGGGCTCGCCGTCGCTGAGCCACTTCCCGTCGATTTTCTCGTAGTAGGGATCCTTGTCGAACACGATTGCGGCGTAGGCTGCCGGCTTGTGCCATTTCAGGAAGTAGTGCCCCTGGTGCCGCCGCTTGTCGTTGAGGATGGTTGCCTCGTCGGGGTAGCCGTCCTGCCACTGGTCGAGGCCTTGTTCCTTCATCCTGCGCTTCGCCTGCTCGATGATGGCCATGATCTCCTTGATGTGGTCGAATGTTGGGTTTAGATGGATGGAACGGCTGGGGCTCAGCAGGTGTTTTGCGGTTTCGCGATAGTCAATGAGGGCGCTGATCAGGGCGTTTTGGCTTCTGAATTTTTTCTCATCCGCTATTTTGTAAACGGGTTTGAACGCGATTTGTTGGTCGTAAAGCCAAGGGTTGGCATCGATGATGTGGATCTCGTAGGTGAGTTCGCGCAGACCCAGCGTCGGGCGCGTGCCCACGTAGAGCATCCCTTTGTGTCGTTTCTTGCCGTATTTCACCCAGGCGGCGTAAGCCCCCTTTTCGAGGTCAAGGGGAGTGTCGGGCTTCACGTTGGCGGTCGGGAATCCGAACTTGCGCCCGTTTCCAAGCCCTTTGATGACGGTTCCGGTTATGTAGTCGCAGATATACATCGTTTGAAATAATTGTTGGCGCGAAAATACAAAAAAATGGGTTCAGATTTCCTTTTGACCGCCCTCCACCGCCTGCCGCATCTTGCCCAGCCAGTGGTAGGCGGCCTTGAAGGTCGGGATGTTGTGGATGCTGCAGACGAGCTTGCGGTTCGCCTCCTTGAGCTGCACCACGGGGTGATTCGCCTGCATGAACTGGAGGAAACGGCCGAACTCGTCGGACTGGAAGTACTTTGACTGCGCGTTGCCGGTGAAATAACCGTGGAAGACCTTTTTCTTGAGGACGATTTTCTCGAAGTGGAGGTCAGCGGCGAGCATCCGGAGCGGGATGGTTTGCATCAGCTCCTCGGTTTCGCGCGGCATCGGCCCGAAGATGTCGGTGACTTTCTTGCGGAACTCCTCTAATTTCTGTTCGTCTTTGATGGATTCCAGTTCCTTGTAGAGGTTCATGCGCTCGGTGACGTTGGAAATGTAGGTCGAGGGGAACAGCGCCTCGATGTCGGTCTCCAAGGAGCACTCGCGGCGCAGCAGGGCACTGTTGTCGGCCATCTGCAGGTCGCCGATGCCTTCATCGCCGGCGTCTTTCATCTCTTGGATGGCCTCGTTGAGGATTTTCTGGTACATGTCGTAGCCCATTTCGTTGATGAAGCCGCTTTGGTCGGCACCGAGGATGTCGCCCGCGCCCCGGATGTCGAGGTCGCGCAGGGCGATGTGGATGCCGCTGCCGATGTCGGAGAACTGTTCGAGGGCCTGCAACCGCTTGCGCGCCTGGTCGTTGAGCGTGTCCCAGGGCTTGATGAAGAGGTAGCAGTAGGCCTTCTGGTTGTTGCGGCCCACGCGCCCGCGCAGCTGATGCAGCACGTTGAGCGCGAAGTTCTGCGCGTCGTTGATGATCATCGTGTTGGCGTTCACGATGTCTAAGCCGGACTCCACGATGGTGGTCGAGACCAGCACGTCGTACTCGCCGTTGATGAACTGCGTCATGATTTTTTCCAGTTGGTCGCCCTCCATCTGTCCATGCCCGATGGCAATCCGCGCCTTCGGAACCAATCGTTGAATTAAACCTGATAATTCCTTGATATTCTGTATCTTGTTGTGTACAACAAAGACTTGTCCGCCGCGGTCGAGCTCGAACTGGACGGCATCGCGTAGGATGTCCTCGTCGAAGACGTGCACCTGCGTGTCGATGGGCTGGCGGTTGGGTGGGGGCGTGGTGATGACGGAGATGTCGCGGGCCCCGATGAGCGAGAACTGGAGCGTGCGCGGGATCGGCGTCGCCGACATGGTCAGTGTGTCGATGGTGGTGCGCAGCTCGCGCAGCTTCTCCTTGGCCGCCACCCCGAACTTCTGCTCCTCATCGATGATTAGAAGTCCTAAATCTTTGAAAACCACATCTTTGCTAAGAAGGCGATGCGTGCCGATGAGAATATCGACCTTGCCCTCTTTCACCCGCTTCAGCGTCTCCTTGATGTCCTTGTTCGTCTTGAAACGGTTGATGTAGGCGATGTTGCAGGGCATGTTGGCCAGACGGTCGCGGAAGGTGTAGAAGTGCTGCATGGAGAGTACGGTGGTGGGCACCAAAACGGCCACCTGCTTGCTGTCGCACACGGCCTTGAACGCTGCGCGGATGGCGATTTCGGTCTTGCCGAAGCCTACGTCGCCGCAGATGAGCCGGTCCATCGGATGGTCGCTCTCCATGTCGGCCTTCACCTCGGCGAGGGTCTTGACCTGGTCGGGCGTGTCCTCGTAGATGAACGACGACTCCAGCGTGCTCTGCAGGTAACTGTCGGGCGAAAAGGCGAACCCTTTTTTGGCCTTGCGCTCGGAGTAGAGCCGGATCAGGTCGATGGCGAGCTCCTTGACCCGCTTTTTGGTGCGTTCCTTGAGCTTCTCCCAGCTGCCCGAGCTCAGCTTGTGGATGGTCGGCGGGGTGCCGTCCTTGCCCACGTATTTGCTGATTTTGTGCAGCGCGTGGATGCTCAGATAGACCACGTCGCCGTCTTTGTAGCTGATTTTGATGACCTCCTGCGTGCTGCCGCCCATCTGCATCTTCTGCAGCCCTTCATAGACGCCGATGCCGTGGTCGATGTGGGTCACGTAGTCGCCGGGCTGTAGATCGTATATCTCTCTCAGTGTCAGTGCTTCGCTCTTTTTGTAACGGTCGCGCAGCACCATGCGCTGGAACTTGTTCCAGAACTGGTGGTCGGTGTAGAGGGCGATTTGGTGCGCCTCGTCGGTGAACCCTTCGTGCAGCACCTGCCGCAGCGGGGTGTAGAGCTGTTCGATCTTGATTCTCCGGTCGTTCTGCCGGTTGTATTTGTCCAGAATGTCGATCATCACCTTGTAGAGGCGGTCGAGCTGCGACTGCGTCTCCGACAGGAAGTAATTCTGGATGCCGTGCTCCACGTGGTCGATCCATTCCAGCAGCAGGTAGTCGAAGCTCTTGTCGAAGTCGTTTTGCGGCTGCATCTGGAAGTTGAGCGCGAGGGTCGGGTTGGCGATGTCGCGCGTGTTGACGAAGACCTGCGGGAAGCGGGCGACCTCCTGGAGGAACGCTTTCTTGTTGATAATGGGGATGTTGTCTTCCTGGAAATAGCCGTTTTCCACGATGTTCTGGTACGCGCTATGGATGGTGGAGGCGATGTTGGCGGCGTTCATCTGCCAGACGACGGCGTTGCCGGGCAGGATGGAGAGGAACGGCACGCGGTTGCCCTGATCCTCCGACTGGGTGATGGGCGTCATGATATAGATTTTCTCCAACTCCTTGATAGACAGTTGTGTCTCGGGGTTGAAGAAGCGGATGGACTCGATGCGGTCGCCTTCGAACTCGATGCGGTAGGGGTATTCTTCGGAGTAGGAGAAGATGTCGAAGATGTTGCCGCGCCAGGCGAACTGCCCGGGCTCATAGACGAAGTCTTCCGGCAGGTATTCCAGTTCGTAGAGTTTGTTGAGGAAGTCGTCGGAAAGAAGTTCTTCGCCGCGTTTCACGGTGAAGGATTTGCGGTTTATAAAATCCTGCGTGACAACGGTTTCCGAAATTCCTTCGGGGTAGGAGACGAGAATGATCGGCTCTTCGCTTTGCAGGGAGAGTTTGTGGAGGATTTCGGCGCGGAGCTTCACGTTGGAGGAGTCAGTCTCGCTCCAGCGGCTGTTGCGTTTGTAGGAAGACGGCAGGTAGAGCACCCGCTTGTCCTGCAGGGACTTGCTGCGGTCGTCGAGCAGGATTTCCATGTCGTTGTAGAAAAAGGCGGCCTCCTCGCTGTCGCGGAAGAGGAAAACCTGCAGGTTGGGGAGCTGTTCCGCTGTTTGTGCCGCGATGAAGGCGTATGCGGAGCCTTTGATGCCGTCGATGGCCACGACCGGGCGTGCGGAATCGTCTCGCAAGGCTTCCGCAAGTCTCTTTGCCTCAGTCTGATAATACTTCTGCTTCAGTTCTTCTAAGGTCATAACAAAAAATCGCGCAAAGGTACGATTTTTTGGGAATCGGCAGCCTAAGTGTCAGAACCCCACGCGCACCCCGAAATGGATCTTGCCCGTCTTGAAGGAGAGTTTGTTTCCCATTTGTCTCGGCAGCGCGTACTCGAAGTAGAAGACTCCGCTGCGCACTCCGATGTTGACGCCCAGGCCGAACCCGAACGGCGTGTCGAACAGGTAGTGGTGATACCCGCGCTGCTCATAGACCCCGCCGTCGAAGAAGAGGTGGACATCGGAGTTGCGGCCGAAAAGATAGCGCAGCTCGGCCGTGTAGAGCAGGTAGGTGCTGGCATAGAGTTCGTTCTCCCGGAATCCCCGTATCTGTCCTTCGCCGCCGATTTTGAACATCTCGTTGCGGTAGTGCGGTCCCGTCAACATGCTGCCCCCGTGCGTCCGCAACATCAAGACAAGTTGCTTATAAAGAGGTATGTAGCCGGTTATACCGCCGGTGATGCGGTAGGAGGTCTTCGCCAGGTTCATGCCTGCCAGTTCCGATTCGGCGACCGAGCGGTCCGGCTGCAGCGTGCGTCGTCCGGCGGCCGCGTCTGCAACCAAGTCGAAGCCGCGCCTCGGCTGGAAGGGGAAATCGACCCGCATAACTCTCAGGCTCAGTCCGTAGAGGATGTTGCGGTGCCCCATGCAGGCGGTGTCCGAGGGACTGCCGGTCTTGGAAGACCCTAAAAGTTGCGACTGCGTGATGTCAATGTAGGGTCGCAGGTAGCTGTCGTGGCGGAAATGGTAGGGGATGCCGACGTGGTAGTTCAGCGTCAGGTAGGTGGTGTCTTGCTTGTCGAGGCGGAAATGCCCGTCGAGGCCGAAGCGCGTGCGGAAGAGGTAGGGGAACTCCGCCTCGATGTTCAGGTACTGGGAATACCGCTCGCTGCTGCGCCAGTTCATCGCGATGCGCTCCCCGAGGTGGAAGAGGTTCTGCAGCGAAAGGGTCAGCTCCCCGGTGACAGCCAGCTTGCCGGTCAGCTCGCTCACGGGCTGGAAGCCGATGTAGCCGTCGAAGCGGTTCACCGGACGCTTGTCCAAATAGATGTACAGCGAGGTCTTGTCCTCCGAGAAGGCGACCCCGGGCGGTTGGATGACGGTGGCGAACGGTATGGCGGCGAGCTTCTGCGCGACTTCCCGGATGGTCTTCTCGGAGTACGGGGCTTTGCGTCGGAGACCCAAATAGGGCCATAAGTAGCTTTTGTTCAGCTTGATGTTGCCTTTCAGCACGATGGAGTCGATCTTTGTGAAACGGCTGCGGTCGATGTGCATGACGTACTGCGGGATGCTGTCGTCAATCCATTCGGTCTTCAGGGTGACGGAGGCGAACGGATAGCCGTGGTTCTCCAGGTATCGCACGACTTTCTCGGCGGCTTGCGGGTAGTTCTCTAACGTCAAAACCTGGTTTTTCCGTCCGATGGCTTTCGCATCCCTCAAAAGCTCCGCATCGTTTTCGCCAAATACAATGGATGGTGATTGCCCGAACACGAAAACTGCGCTCCACAACAATAAAATGGTGATGATAATGCTTTTTTTCATCGTTTCCGTTATCGGTTCATCGTGATTGGTACCCAGGGCTCGCTGCGCTCACCCTGGGCTGACATAGTCTTGCCCTTTCAGGGCTGCTTAAGGAAAGTGTTTTGAATAATTTTCAATTTTCAATTTTCAATTCTGAAATCGCTTCGCCGACCACGAAACAGCTGCCGGTGATGAAAATGACATCTTCCGCTTTTGCGGCCGCTTTTGCGGCTTCGATGGCCTCTTTCACGGAGGAGTGGGTGGTGCAGGTCAGTCCGCTTTCCCGCATTTTGGCGGCGAGTTTCTCTTGGTCCATCGCCCGTTCGATGTGGGCGCGGCAGACGTAGTAGGTGAACTCTTTGCGCAGGAGCGGCAGGATGCGGTCGATGTCTTTGTCGTTCACCATGCCGAAGACCACGTGGATGCGGCTTTCCCAGGCTGGGCGTTCCTCGAAGATGTTGGACATGGAGTTCTTCAGGCAGGCGTAGTTGTGGCCCACGTCGCAGAGGATGCGGGGAGGCTCATCGGAGAGCACCTGCCAGCGGCCGATAAGGCCGGTGTTCTCCTGCATGTTCTCCACGGCCGCGCCGATCTTGTCCTCCTGGATGTTGAGGACGAACTCCAGCACCTTCGCGGCCTGGAAGAAGGTGAGGATGTTCCGGTCCTGGTAGTGGGCCTTGAACGGGGTGTAGAGCGTATAGACTTTCTCGTGGGTCTCCTTGTTGCGTATCTCTAAGTGGCCTTTGTTGTTGAAGGTCTCGTAGTTGACGTTGGCGGGGAAGAGGGGGGCATCGTGCTGGTGGGCCGTGTCCTCGAAGACAGGGAAACTCTCGGGGTCGTATTCGCCGATGACCACCGGCACGCGGTCTTTGATGATGCCGGCCTTCTCGAAGGCGATTTTCGCCACGGTGTCGCCCAACAACTGCGTGTGTTCCAGCGAGATGTTGGTGATGACGGAGAGTAGGGGAGTGATGACGTTGGTGGAGTCGAGCCGACCGCCGAGACCGACCTCGATGACGGCGAAATCGACCTGCTGCTTGGCAAAGTAGTGGAATGCCAAGGCGGTGGTGATTTCGAAGAAGGAGGGTTCCAGGCGGGCGAATTTTTCCTGGTATTCGTCGAAAAAGGCCAGCACCTCCTCCACGGGGATCATGGTGCCGTTGATGCGGATGCGCTCGCGAAAATCGACGAGGTGCGGCGAGGTGAAAAGGCCTGTCTTATAGCCAAGCTCTTGAAAATAAGACGACAGGAACGACGACACGGAGCCTTTGCCGTTGGTGCCGGCCACATGCACGCAGCGCAGTTTCCGGTGCGGGTTGCCGATGATGTCCAACAGGGCTTCGATGTTTTCGAGGCCTTCCTTGTAGGCCGCGCTCCCGACCTTGTGGTACATCGGGTAGGCGGTGAAGATTCTCTCTAAAATTTCATTGTACGTTTCCATAAATAACCGTTCTTCTTCAGATTCTTGAACCATTAAAGGCGGCAAACATACACAAAATATGAATATGTGCGGAGAAGGAATCCGTTACTTCACCACGGTCACGGTCAGCGGGTCGCTATGGCCGCGAAATTCGGGCGCGTACATGCAGTCCGCCGTGGCTATGCCGTTCAGGAAGGTGCCGATCTGGGTGGCAAAAAGCGGGTAGTCGATGATGTGCGTTCCCTCCGGCACGCGGTCGAAGAATAAGTCCATGGCGGCGTCGTGCGGAACCATCGTGTAGGGCAGCGGACGGCGGTATTGGTATTCCGTGTGGCTGCTGACCGGCTCGAACGCGGCGGCACGGCTGTCTTTCAGATGCACAAACTCCAAGTCACGGTCGGAGGTGATGGTGAACCGCACGATCAGCTTCTCGCCCAGACGAACGGGATTTTCAGTCGTCACGGGTACCAAACGCGTCCCTTCCGGACCGCTCACTTCGTGATACAACGCCCGCTGGATCCGCAGTCCCGTGGAGGATTCGGACACTTTGGAAATGTCCTCGACGTACTGCCAGTAACAGGCCCCGAAGACGAAATGGTTCGTGTCGGTGGCGATGGCAACCTCCGCCAACTTCGGCGTGATGTCGCCCTCCGTCCACGATTTCGTGAAGTATCCGGTGCCGGGAACGGATGTGGCTTCCCGCGCGGGCTCGAACCGTTCGTTCCCGACGCGCAACGTGGTGTTGCACTCGGTGTCGAGCACGTCGGCGTCGCCCATCATCAGCGCGAAAATGGCTTCTGCGGTGGCCTTCGTGTTCGACCAGCCCTGCTGATGTTTTTGCATCAACAGCCACTGCTTCATCAGGTCCAGCTCCTGTTTGTTGGGTGAAATAATGTTAAAAGCCTCAATCAAGATGGCCTGCCGTTCGATGGGCGCCTGATACCAACGGTAATATTTCCCGAGGTATTCCTTTTTCCAGTACATGCCCTCTTCGTTGCTCGTAATTGCCTGCTGCCGAATGCGTTCCATGACACGTTGCGCCTCATGCGTGCGCCCGAGGCGATAGAGCACCAATCCGGTTTGCGCTTGCTGCATCAGCGGCTTGCTCCGTACATCGGCGGTCAGGAAGGCGAGCAGGTTCTGCACGTAGGCTTGCGACAGCCAAGACGAGTCCGCCCCGAACCAGGTTCTTGCATAGAGATACTGGATATCCTCTTCCGTGAAGTAAAACTGTTTGTGTTTTGATGTATCTTTTTGGAAATAAGAGAACTTTTCTTGCTGATGAGCATCTAAACATTGCACGGCTTTGCGGATGATCTGATCCATGTCGGGAATTTCCACGCCAAACGATTGGAGTTTGGCATAGCCGGCCGCCAAATGGCTCGTGATGTAGGGGGAGAAAAAGCTCTTGCCGAACCAGGCGAAACCGCCATCATCCATCTGGTTGTTCTTCAGTTTCCGCGTCACCGCCGCCATTTCCTTGTTCAGCCGGCTGGTTTGGAAGAGTCTCGCCATCTGTTGTATGCGTGCATTGTCCTGTAGCGCATCCATCACCCACGGACTTTCCGACAATAGGATGTTCTTGAGCTGTTCGTTCTTAAACAGCTGAGATTCAAGACTCTGCATTGTTGTGTCACTGGCCCATTGTGCATACACCTTCTCGATTTGCGGAAATTTGGTCACGATGTGCCGTGCGAGCGCGTTGGCGTACAGTTTGGAGAAGAGTTGCTCGTTGCATTCGTAACGGTAGGTCATCAAATATCCCAACGACTGGATGGCCGTCCACGACGGGTTCGCGGTGAGCTCCACCGTATAGTTGTTGGAGTGCAGGGTCGTGCTTTGATTGTTTTCCAATCTGTTGAATATCAGCGTGGTATCTTCTCCGTCAGGAATCACGAAGTGCATGGATTCGGTCACGGCGGTGCGGTTGCTCAGCACGGGCAGCACAGCTTCCATCCCGTCGGTGTAGCGCCCTGATTGTGCGGTGATCCGGTACGCGACGACGTTGATGTTTCGGGGCACCGCCATGCGCCAACTCACATTGGTGGATTTCTGTTCGCCGCATTGGAACTCCTTTTCCGGCGTGTCACTCAATAGCATAGGAATCCGTTCGTTGGTCTCCGGGTTGAAGAACTCGATGCGGGTGGTTCCGTGCAAAAGAGTGTCCGTGACGTTGGTGATTTTCGCTTGGAACATCATCGTGTCGCCTTCGCGGAAGAAGCGCGGGGCGTTGCTCTGGATCATCAGCGATTGGCAGGTGGTGGCGGATAGAGAGTTAAAAACTGTTAACCCCTTGCGCGTGTGTCCGTACAGGTTCATCTGCCATTCGGTGAACTGGTCGGGCACGGTGAAGACCATCCGCACCCGGCCCTCCTTGTCGGTGCGCAGCATCGGCTCGAAGAAGGCCGTCTCCGTGAAATTCTTCCGGATATAGGGGCGCGGCGAGGTCACGATATCTATTTGGTTCTCTGTGAGATCTTCAGCACCAGCGGATTCTTCGCCTTTTCGCACTCTTATGCCATCCACGACGGTCTTGGTGCCGTCGGAGCGGTTGCCTCGTACGGAGGTGAGGGCGCCATCCTCGGAGGAGACTCCCTCCAGGTTTGACAAGGCGGAAGTGACTGACCTGCCGGGTGTTGTGCGGATGCTTTCCCCTCCAAGGCGTGACGTGGAAGTGGCATCCAGCGAGAACCATCTCACCCCGGACCGTAATCTCGGAGCTTGGACCTCCTTTACGCTGCATTTGATGGCTGGTTTCAGTGTCGGGCGGGTGGCTACGGAGGTGTTTCGAGGAAAAATATCATAGAAACTTCCACGGAATCTTTTCCGGTTATAATGCTGTAACCATTGGCGTTGCAACCAGCTGTTGTCTTCCCAAGTACGAATACGCTCCTTGATTTCTAACGGCGGCATGTCCAAACCGTACAGGCTCTTGTCGAACATCCAGGCTAACACTTCTGTGTTCGGATGGCGGTTTTTGGTGTCGTTTATCTCCACTTCCCAGTGGCTCTCTCGCCCGGGCTCAATTCGGCTGTTCCAGTGTATGATATTGACGTTGAGTTTGTTAGAAAAGCTTGACACCATGCGGAGTTGGCTCTTGGTTAGCTTTTGTCGCACGGAATAGAAGCGCGTGGCGGAGAGGAGTTGCCCATTTTGGTAAGTGAACGCGCTCATCTTGAGGAACCCTGTGTTTCGGAGTCGCAGATAAACGGTGTCTAATTTGTGGCTTAGCCGGAATCGTTTGATTCTTTGCATGTTATGGCTTGTCCGATAGCAAAGCGTCACATAGGCGTTTTCCAGTGAAGTGCCGATCACAATCGGGACCCTGTATTTCCGGAAAAAATGGTCGTCCTCTTTTCCGCCGTAATCAACCAGATTCAGCCGCACTTTATCCACCGGGATTTTTGTTTCGGTTGGCAAAACTTCGATTTGTAAGGGAGTTTTGGAAGGTATAGCCCGCTTTCTGGAGTGGATGATGCGGACGAATTGCGTCTCTTTTGCGGTGTATAGAGAATCCTTTAGCAGGTATTCAAATCGGTAATATCCTGGAATCCAATATGATATGTCAACGGACAACAGGCTGTCCGGATAGAAGGCACGTGTGGTTTGCCAAACGGTGTCCAGAACGTCCCAATAAGCGGGATTCTCCCCGTCGCGACGGTCGAAGTAGTATTCGGGGAAATATTGCCGGTACTGCGCTTCCGTGTAGAGCGGCTCTTGGGGAAGGGGATGATAAACGCCGGATTTCTTAGGCATCCGAAGCCGCATGGTCGTGACCTGGACGGGTGGATTCACCGTTTTGTTGAGTTTGTCGCGGGCGACCACCACCCCATAGAGCGTGTCCGTTAACCTTTGGTTGACTGTTTTCGGCATTGTTATGTTGAACTGCAGGGGCTTCGGGTGTATGTAGATGCGCTTCTTTGCCCAGTGGGTCTCGCCGTTGATATCGGTGACCTTTGCCTCTACCTCTGTAAAAGGATAGAAATTGTCGTTAGAAGAGGGAAAAGCGTACGAAAAGCAGCCCGAAGCATCCGTTTTCAGGGTTGTTTCGTGAAGAATGTCGGCATAGCCGTTGAGCCGCAAGGTCACATCGGCACCGATGACCGGGAATCCGTCGTAGGAAACCGCGCTGCCTTTCACGAAAATGGAGTCGTGATGCCATTCGCCGTCGGGATTTTCCAACAATTCCACCTTGAACGAGGGCAGTTTGTACTCTTCCACCGTGACCATCTCTGCCCCGTAGTATTTCCAGCTATTCACTTTTGTACAGCGGATCGTGTATTTTCCGGTCTGGTTGGGCAGCACGAATTGCCCCGACACGCTGCCGAATTTCGACAAGGGCAAGGTTATGGTTTCAAGTTTTTCTTTGCCGCTTTTTTCAAACGTCACCTCCACCGTGCCGTGTCTGAGCGGTTTTTCGTTTTTCTGAAGAATGGCCTTGAAATAGACGGTTTGCCCGGGACGGTACAGCGTTCGGTCGGTGATGATTCGGATGTTTTCATCTGTATCATCGTAAAATCTTCGTGCGCGCCGGTAGCGGTATCTGGACGCGTGTCGCCGAGCTGAAGGAAACTCGATTTCCGCACGATAGCTGTCGCAGTGGTCTGGAAGAGAGATCGTTACATCTACCAATAAAAAGTCATCATAGTAGGAATTGTCGCGGAGAAAGTCCCTTATCCGATGGCGCTTGACAAAAATCCGTCCGTCCTTGTTGGTCCGGCATCGGATGACGCCCGATTTTTCCAGGTCGCTGCAGAGGGATGCGTCGAAGTTCAGGGAGACTTTTCGGTGGGCTATTGGTTTGCCGGTTTGTGCATCGGAAGCGAAGAGGCAAAATACGTCGGGATGTTCGATTTGTGTCCACTGCACGGCCGAGATAATCATCGGGAAGACGCAGAGGTAGTTGTCGGAATTGGGTTCAATGCCGGTGTGCAACACCACCGTGTACCTTCCGTAAGGCAGCGAGTCGATCCAGAGGTCGGTGGAGGCGACCGTCCCGTGAACCGGGTTCAATAGGTACTGCTGTCTTTGCACGCACTCGCGGAAATGGTTCTGGAAATGGGTTGAAAAGGGCGACATCTCCACTGTCTCGTTTTGATAGACGGTGATGATACTGTCCGTTTTATATACGGTAAGATACAGTGTATCAATGTTTTTATATTGAATGGGAATGTCGATTTTGCGGCGCGGGAGGCGGTTGATTTTGGGGTTTGCCAATTGCACTCTGGGTTCGGTGAGCTTGTCCAGAAGGCAACGTGCGTTCTGCGGAATCAGCGTCTTGTCGTCGGGCAGGTCGGTCAGCTTCTCTAAGATTTCCTTGCAAGGTGCATAGAATTCGGGGCGCGTTTGGTGATGAACGTAGAGAAAGAACGCTTTCTGATATATCACGGAAATGTCATGGAAATATTCCCGCTCCAGCCGTTCCAATTCCTGCCAGTAGGGTATGCTATCCAGTGGTTTCCGCATGGTGTCTTCGATATTATGACGAAGATTCAGTAGCTGGAGTTCATAGAAAACGGCGGCTTCGGGGTGGTTGTCGGCGTTGTGCCGTTGGATGGCTTTCGGCAGTAGCGTGTCTAACATGCTGTTGGCGAGAAAAGGGTAGGGGAAAGCAAGAAGATCCATCAGGACCAGGTCGAACAAGACGGGTTGCCAGCGAAGGGAATCACCACGGGCGTTCAACAGGAAGGAGAAAGGCGCGGCCGGAACGTCCCCATGTTCTATCAGTTGTGAAACCCCTGTCGCATAGTGCTGTTGGGCCACCTCCAACTTCTCGTCGTCGCTCCACTCATCGTATTGAGACAGATCCGTCTTCCCGGAAGGTGTGGTATTCTTGAAATCGAGATCGGATATTATCTTGTTTGTTATCAGATAGTTGTATAGTCCTTGATAAGGTTGCGGCGACGTTTTCCGGAGTCCGTCCAAGAAGAGCAGATGGTTCTTAGTGGTCCAGTTGCTGTATCGGTTGCGAAGCGTGTAACGCTCATAGTTCACCCTGAAAAGCTGTAGTTCATTGTTCTCCGCGTAGGCAAATCCGGAAATTTTGTCGAGCAGCTTTTGCGCATCCTGGTAGTAACTGAGGTCGACTTGTTCATACGCATTCCATAAGGACTGATAATCAGTGGGCTGGGCGAAAACTCCACTGATGAAAACAAGGAGTGCAAAGAGTATAACGGATCTTTTCATAATAGAAACATTTTACTTCACATTGTTGACCCGAATGATGAAAATTCATAAAGGCAAACAATGCTGCAAAATTAGCAACTATAACAAAATGTATGACAAAAAAAAGTCAAAAGGTTGCACTTTTTCTTCTTGTTTCAAAAGATTGGTTTAAAACGAATAGCTATTTTGCTGTAATATAGTGTTTTAAATGCAAAAATCCCACACGATTTTGTCGTGAGGGGTAAGGATATGGGGTGAAGTTTTGCAGTCTATCGGCTAAGAGAACACGATGATGCGCATCTCCTCTTTGCCGGGTTTGTAGATAGCCTGCTTGGCGCGGGCCACGCACTGTTGCTGTATGTTTCGGTTGGTGATGGTCGTTTTGTGCCGAGCGTTGTTGATGACGCGCGCGTCGATGACGTGGCCGTCGGCGGCGATGTGCACCTCCACGCAGACTTGGCCTTCCTCGTTGACGGTGGCGTCGATGTTGTTGATCATGCCGCGGTGGCCGGTGCCGTAGCCGACACCTCCGCCGCTGCCCGCGCCTTCGCCGGGACCGAGACCGCTGCCCGTGCCGCTACCGATGCCACTGCCGGAACCGCCACCGCTACCCGTGCCGCCGCGACCGTGGTACATGGACGACTGGTCGGGCTTCGGAGTGGAGGAGGTCGTGGGGGTGTTGTTGTTCGTCGAGGGACGGTCGGAATGGCTCACCGCCGGGGCGTCTTGCGCGTTCTGGGTGGCGTAGCTCTGCCCGGATGCCGGCTTCGGCTTGGAGGCCACCTCAGGGGTACCGCCGCCGCCCCCGCCGCCCACGCTGGCGATATCGACATACACCATGTTTTTCGGCGGAGGGGGTGGGATCTGCGTCTTCAGACTGCAGGCCAGAAGCAAAATCATGAGCAATGCCATGGCGCCGATCGTCGTGCCCCAGGCAATCGCATTGTCCTTTCTATTCTCGTTAGGTGTGTTCATTTGGCTTCTGTGGCAAGTACCATTTTATATCGTTCCTCTTCGGGGAAATTCTCGTTCAGTTGGTTGAGCACGTCCATCAGGGCGACCACGTTCTCGATCGGGACGCTCTTGTCGGCGCGCAGGATGATGTTCTTCTGGGCGGAGTTGTCTTTCTCGACCTCGCCCATGAGCACGGGGAGCAGCTCCTCGTAGGGGGTGGGTTGGGCGGAGGAGCCCTGCGGGTTCACGTAGTAGTTCAGGTCGGCATCGATATAGACCTCCAACTGCCTGTTCGACAGCTGTTTGTCGGCGGTGCTCTTCGGTAGCACGAGGTTGATTGCGTTGGGCGAGATCATGGTGGAGGTGAGCATGAAGAAAATCAACAGCAGGAACACCAGGTCGGACATGGACGTGGCGCTGAAGGTCGTGTCGATTCGGTTTTGCATCTTGATAGCCATGGCCGCGGGTTTTTAGGCGTTCTCGTGGAGCAGGTCCATGAATTCGGTGGTGCGCACCTCCAGCATATAGACCACGTTGGAGATTCTGGAAATCAGGATGTTGTGGAACACTAAGGCGATGATGCCGACCACGAGGCCGCCCACGGTGGTGATCATGGCGGTGTAGATGCCGGACGACAGTGTGCCGATGTTGAAGTTGTTGGGGTCGGCGGCCATGTTGTGGAACGCGCCCACCATGCCGACGACGGTTCCGAGGAAGCCGAGCATCGGGGCGACGGCCGCGATGGTGGCCAATGCCGATACGCCCTTTTCCAGGCGGGCGACCTCCAGGTTGCCCTCGTTCTCGATGGCCGTGCGGATGTCGTCCAACGGGCGGCCTAAGCGCGACAGCCCCTTGTCGATCATGCGGGCCGTGGGGTCGACGTTGCCGCGGCACAGCGCCACGGCGGAGTCGAGCTTGCCGTCGTGGATGAAGTCGCGGATGTTGTTCATGAAGTTGCCGTCCTCCTGCGAGGCGCGGTTCACCACCAGCAGCTTCTTGACGAACATGTAGATGGCGAAGGCCAGCATCAGGATCAGCGGGATGATAATCCACAGACTGTTGACGGCGAACACCAATTTAAAATAAGAGGTCTCTTCCACGTGCGGCTCCGCGGCGGTGGCAACCACCCCCATCGAATCGTTAACGGCCGCTAATAAAACTGTCATCATATTCATTGTCGAAAAATTTATGCAAAAATACGTTCTTATTGGCTATCAAATCCTTTCCCTGATTTTTTTTTCCAACATTGCTGTGTTTATATAAAACTGGTCGGTTTAACGTCCGTCTTGTACAAATATTGTATTTTTGTCGATGTTTTTGGGCCGTTGGCTTTTGGCTTTTGGCCTTGGAACTTAGAACTTGGAATTTAGAGCTTAGAGCTTAGAACTTGGAACTTAGAGCTTAGAGCTTAGAGCTCTGAAACTTGAAACTTGAAACTTGAAACCACCGCATCGTGTCAAAAAAATCAAGCACATCGAATATGAAGAAGTTTGCCGAGTCGCAAGGCGACGGGGCATCGAAGAAGAACGCGCGCAAGTCCTCGTCGGCGGGGAAAGCGACTAATCGCAGTTCGTCGTTCTCGCTTTGGAGATTTCTGTCGGGGGAGAAGATGGTCGTTTTTTACGGGATTGTTCTCGTCCTGTTCTCCATCCTCCTCTTCATCTCCATTTTCTCGTTCTATTTCAACGCCCACGAGAACGTCTCCTTCGTGGTGGGCGACCGTGCGCAGGACATTCCTGCGCCGAACCTCGCCAAAGGGGTGGGGGCGGCCCTGTCCTATTTCTTCATCCAGTTTTTCTTCGGAGTCTCTTCGGTCGGTTTCCCTTTCCTTATACTATTATATGGTATCCGCATCGTCTCGAAGAAGTCGCCCCTGCCGATCGGGAGGACGACCTTCGCCACCATCATGACCATGGCCTGGCTCTCCATCACGTTCGGGCTGATAGGCTACAACACCGACAACTCCTTCCTCGCCGGCAACTTCGGCAACTTCATCTGCCAGTATCTGATCGACCACGTGGGCTGGGCATTCACCATCCTGCTCGACCTCGCACTGCTCATCCTGATTCTCATCTTCTGCTACGACATCTCCTTCGCGGGTCTGTTCGGAACTCTTCAACAATGGCTTGTTAATATCCGGGAACGCCGGGAGGAGCGGCGGCACGACGCGGCCGTGCAGGCTGTGACGGTGCCGCGTTCGCACCGCGAGGACCTGGACGACCTTTACGTCACCGACCACGGCGCACTGAGCAAGGAGTATGCCACCAACCGCTACGACCTGGAAGACCATAAGGAGGATCCGCACGAGGAGGAAAAGGCCAAGGCCGGCGATGTCCTCGACCCCGACCAGGTGTTCGGCGAGGTGCAGCCGGCAACGGAGACCTCATCGGAGGATATTCCCTTCGACTTTGTCAACATGAACGATAAAGCTGCGGAAGATAAGAAAGTTGAGGAGGGTGAGGAAGTTGAGGAAGTTGAGGAAGTTGAGGAAGATGAGGAGGTTGAGGAGATTAAGGATGTGGAGCAGCCGCATCGTGCGCTCACGCCCGAGGAGGTGCGCGAGCTGGAGCCCTACGACCCGCGCAAGGAGCTCTCGCACTTCGAGTTTCCGCCGGTGGAGCTGCTGAAGGACTACCCCTACACCGCCTCCACGGAGGAGCTGATCAAGAAGGAACTCTTGGAGAACAAGGTGAGCATTGAGAAGACGCTGCTCAGCTTCGGCATCGCCATCAAGAGCATCTCTGCCGTGGTCGGCCCGACGGTGACGCTGTACGAGATAGTGCCCAAGGAGGGCGTCCGGATCAGCAAGATCAAGAACTTGGAGGACGACATCGCGCTGAGCCTCGCCGCGTTAGGCATCCGCATCATCGCGCCGATTCCGGGGCGCGGCACCATCGGCATCGAGGTACCCAACAAGAACCCGAACATCGTCTCCATGCGCGAGATCATTACCTCCGAGAAATTCAAGAAGAACAACTATGCGCTGCCCATCGGTTTGGGCAAGACCATCAACAACGAGTCTTTTGTGGTGGATTTGGCCAAGATGCCGCACCTGTTAGTCGCCGGTGCCACCGGCCAGGGCAAGTCTGTCGGCCTCAACGCCATCATCACCTCCCTGCTCTACACCAAGCACCCGTGCGAGATGAAGTTCGTGCTGGTCGATCCCAAGAAGGTGGAGTTCACGCTCTATTCCGCCATCGAGAACTACTATCTGGCCGCGCTGCCCGACAACGGCGACGCCATCATCACCGACACGAAGAAGGTGGTGCGTACCCTCAACTCCCTGTGTGTGGAGATGGATAACCGCTACAACCTGCTGAAGGCCGCCAAGATGCGCAACATCAAGGAGTACAACGCCAAGTTCTGCGCCCGCGAGCTCTCGCCGGCATTCGGGCATCGCTACATGCCCTACATTGTGGTGGTCATCGACGAGTTCGGCGACCTGATCATGACGGCCGGGCGCGAGGTGGAGCAGCCTTTGGCCCGTCTGGCCCAGCTGGCCCGCGCCATCGGCATCCACTTGGTGATTGCCACGCAGCGTCCGTCGGTGAACATCATCACCGGCAGCATCAAGGCCAACTTCCCGGCGCGTATCGCCTTCCGTGTGCAGTCGGGTGTCGATTCCAAGACCATTCTCGACGCCACCGGTGCCAACCAGCTCATCGGCAAGGGCGACATGCTCATCTCCACCGGCAGCGATGTGGTGCGCCTGCAGTGTGCCTTCGTCGATACGCCGGAGGTGGAGAAGATCGCCGAGTTCATCCAGAACCAGTCGATGGAGCGGCCGTTGCGTGAGCCGTACGAGCTGCCTGACGTGCCGGAGCCTGGCGAGGAGGGGAGCGGTCGCGGCGAGGATTCGGTGAATCCCAACGAGCTCGACCCCATGCTGATCGATGCCGCCACGCTGATCGTGCAGACGCAGCAGGGCTCCACCTCTTCGATACAGCGCAAGCTGAGTCTCGGCTACAACCGTGCCGGCCGCATCATGGACCAGCTGGAGGACCTGAAGATCGTGGGACCTGGCAGCGGCAGCAAGCCCCGTCAGGTGCTCATCAAGACCGAGGCGGAGCTGCGGCAGCACCTTGCGGACCTGCAACTGCTGTGAGTGGAAATTCAGAATTCACAGCGTTTTATGGTGGGCTAAAACAAAGCGCACAGTGGCTTTCGCCTGGGGTATGCCTGGGCTGAGGAGCGCACCCGCCGGATGTCGGCCACGGCACCGGTGTTGTTCAGGTGGGTGGCCACGCCGTCTTTGCGGGGCTTCCACTTCTTGCCGAAGAACCCGCCGCGTGAGAAGTTCTTGTCGAAGTGGTCGGAGTCTGTTTTGTATAGTTTGAATGCATTTTTCTCTATCCATTCCTTTGAGACCTCTTTCGGGTCGCGGTCGATGGCGTTGCCGCCGGCTATCAAGAATATGCAGGACAACACGACGATTGTGAGATAGAAGGCTATCATAATACGCCTCCTTTCATTTCGTCGGCTTTTTTGATGAGTTCTGCAAGCACCCCGGCCACCATGCTGGCTATGTCTGGTTCATCAACCTTCACCAAAGGAATGTAGCAGTTTATATGTATGAGACTAAACTCGGCATTAATTAAGTGCCGCCCTTTCAGATTTGCTATAAACTTCTTTTGTTGTACCTCCGTCAGCGGCTCAGACGAGGTGAGTGCTTTACTGAAAAGCGGGGTGACGGTGAATTTTCGTTCCATTCTACATTCTGCATTAACGAAAGGGCGTGGTCGGTGCGGTCGCGCCCTGATTCTTGGTTCCTGCGCGTTCGTGGGAACTGCCCGCACACCTAACGGCGTGCGAACGTTTGCGGGTGCCGTTATTCTCTACCAAGCCCTGCAGTCCTGACGGACTGCGGCAGATGCACAAAGATTTCCACACGGGCAAAAAAGAGCCGCAGCAAAAACTGCGGCTCGATGTTGTTCTGCAACGCTTGGAAGCGTTGTTTCCTATTTCCGCACCTTTTTCACGAATTCCTCCACCTCCGGCACGCCGCCTTGATAGACGAGGTAGCCGTCGTAGGGCTCGCGCTTGGTGATTTCGTCGTTGATGGGGGTGAGCATCAGCTTCTTCACGTCCTCGCGCTTCTGGCCGCTCTCCTTGGTCAACCCCAACGCCCAGCCGAGCTTGATGTAGGAGCTCTCGGCCAGCATGTTGTCGGCGGGGATGATGCCGCGCGCCATCATGTCGCGGCCCGTGTCATAGACGAACATGTGGGTGTAGCCCCAGATGGTCTGCACGCTCATGTACTGGTGTACACCTGCGTCGGTGGCCCGCTGGATGGCGTCGAACATGTGCTTGTTGACGTGGCCCAAGCCGGTGCCGTTCCACACG
>JAFXPL010000030.1 GCA_017527945.1 Bacteroidales bacterium
ATGTAGCCCGCATCGTTGGCGAAAGCCGAGACGTTGGTGGGAACAGTGGGGATTGCCGGAATGGAGTCCATCGTGATGTAGCCCGCGTCATTGGTGAAGGCGCTGACATTTGTCGGCACCGTGGGGATAGTCGGCTTGTTGGTCAGGTCGTTGTAGCTCTTATCCCATGCGTTAAACTGCGGATCCGTTTCCGTGTAGCCCGTCAGATAACCTGCATCGTTGGTAAAGGCGCTCACATTGGAAGGTACGGTCGGCAGCGCGGCACCGGTGATGTAGCCCGCATCGTTGGCGAAAGCCGAGACGTTGGTGGGAACAGTGGGGATTGCCGGAATGGAGTCCATCGTGATGTAGCCCGCGTCATTGGTGAAGGCGCTGACATTTGTCGGCACCGTGGGGATGTCGCTCTGCATGGCCACGCCCGCCTGTGTCAAAGCGGACATTACGGCAGGCATCGTCGCGGTGTTCAGGTAGTCCGAAATGTTACCGCTGAAACCGTTCCCCGCCTCCTTGGCATACAAGGCGTAAGGGACACTTAAAAGTTGCTGTGTACTGGTGATGGTGTAGTTAACCCCGCCAGCCGGGTCTATTTCTGTTTTCAGAAAGTAAGGGCCTTCAGCCCAGTTGAGGTCGGAGAGGTTTCCTAATACCGTTTGCCCACCTCCTATCTGTATGGTTATCAAGCCGTTAGCATTTGATGTAACCGTATGGCTCTCGATAAAGACGCTCGAACCGTCTGCATTGTGCTGCAGGATGCTCACACGCACCCCCACTTGAGCGTTGGCGACCAGTTGGTTCGCCTGGTTCCGTACCACAGCCTGATACGAGAAACTTTCTGGTGACTGAGCCCAAAGGCTCATCACACACACCAGAAGCAAAACGAAAAGAGTAGTGATTTTTTTCATAATCTGTCAATTTTACTATTTTCTGACAATTTTAAATGTTTTCAGCGTCCGCTTCCCGTCTCTCAGTTCAAGATAATAGGTTCCAGTGGCATATTGCCCGATTTGGAAGGCGGTGAGTTCATCCGTCACCGTCAGCAACTGGAGCAAGCGTCCGGCGCCATCGAAGAGATGGGCCTGCAGGCCGCTGGTCGGAATCTCGAAACCGTTGAGTTTCAGCTGTGCGAGGTTTTCCGTAGGGTTAGGATAGACCACGGCATCGAGCACAATCTGCGGGTAGTCGTCCACCCCGACCGTCTGGATTTCGTAGGGTTGCTGCACGCCCTCGGCGACGAAGATCGAGCCGCTGCTGTTGGCGACGGACTTCACGGCAATCTGTCCCACCGTGTAGCTCACGCTGCCCGTGGCAGACTGCGCGTCGCCACCCACACTGACAATGGCACTTTGGGCCATACCCAGTGTCGCCATGCATGCGCTAAGAATAATTAAAAGAAACTGTTTTTTCATTTTTTTCTATTATTTTAAAATTAACATTACAGGCTTTGTTGCAAAATACAATTTGTTAATTGTAATCTTACGTTAAAAATGCACGCGGCAAAAATAATAAAAATAGTTATACGTTACTAAAAGTAAAAGGTAAATTTTTTTTCATGCAGTGTGGGAGTGCTGTGCATAAATAAAAAACGAGACGCAGAAATTTGCGTCTCGTTTTTGGGTTTCAAGAAAAAAACAGGAATTATTTGATGCCCAGTTTTTTCTTGATGTCTTTCGGGATGCCATCCTTGTGGACGAGGATATTCATGGTTTTGTAGCGGGCGTAGGCTTTGGAGACATAGAACATGCCGTCGTATTTGCCGTACTTGCCCCAGGAGTTCTTCACCATGTAGTATTCGTTGCCAGCTTGGTCGGTGGCCTTGCCGTAAATCAGCATACCATGGTCGTCGGTAGTCTCCCAGTTGTCGTATGCAGACTGGCGCTCTTCTTGCGTGACCCAGCGTTGCGGGGTGGGTTTGGTCTGTGACTCTTTGTTGCGCTCGGTGGTGGTCAGGCCGGTCCAATGGGCCATGTCGCTGCCAACCTGGGTTTTAGCCTCAAGGTCGGGAAGCACGCAGAAGCCGTTCTTGATGTTGCTGCGGAAGCCGGGTTCGGAAACGTCGGCGCCCCAGGCGATGGTGTAGCCGTTGTCGATGGCATAGTCGAAAATCTGCATCATCTCATCCAACGGCACGTTGTAGGACTGTCCCCAGCGCCAGTTGTCCTGGATTTCCAGCACGAACTTCTCATAGAAGGGGTGGTGGGTGTAGGAAGTGATGGAGATATAGTCGTCAGCGTTGAGACCCAATGAGTTGTAGAAGGACATCGGGGTGTATTTCACGCCGTTGTAGGTGAACTCGGTGGGGTTCTTGCCCAAGTAGATTTCGTGGACGGCGGAAACGGCCTTCAGCCAAAGGGGTTGGCCGTTGGCATCGGTCTGCAGTTTCTTGTGTTCTTTCTTGGCGATGGCCTCCACGATGGCGTCGGTGATGTTGGAAAGCTCGCCGTGATCGGAGAGGGTGTCACCGTAAGCGGCACCCGGGCGCATCTCGGCTTCCGGAACGAGACCGAAGGTCTTCATGCCGTAAATCACATCGTAGAAAGAACCGCCTTGGGAGAAGGAGACGTCGCCGTGTGTGCGGACAGCGGCTTTGGCTCTGTCGTTGTAGGTGTTGGAGACGATGTACATTTCCGAAAGGTCGTACTCGCCCTTGCCCATGCGGAGCAGCTCAGATTCGATGAAGGCCAAGCCGGAGTAGCACCAGCATGTGCCGGCACGGTTCTGGTCTTTCACAGACGTGATGGGCAGCACTTTCGTGTTTTTGAAAATGTAACCTTCCTCTTCCGTCTTCTCTTTGTCCTGGGCGAAAGAGACATTGCTGACCAACAATGCGGCTGTTAGCAGTAATAAAGATAATTTTTTCATTTTTAATGGTGAAATTTAGTGATAAAATTAAAATGCAAAAATACAAAAATTAGTTGAAGTGACAGTCTTCAAGCCATTTTTCGATGAGGGCCTCCTGTTTTTCGCGGTCCTTCAGGTCTTCGGTAATTACCTTTTGGGCGATGTCGATGGAGAACTTGGCGATTTCGTTCTTGGCATCGGTGATGGCCTTCATTTTCTCGAAGTAGATGGCCTTCTTGGCGTCCTCGATCATGGCCTGGCTTTCGGCGGCGGCTTTCTGCTTGGCTTGGTCGTAGAGTTCGCCGCTCACCTTGCGGGCTTCGGCGAGGATGGCATCGCGTTCGGCCTTAGCCTCGACCATCATCGCCTCGTGCTTCTTGTTCAGCGACTGCATCTCTTCGTGGATCTTGGCGGCTTCGGTCAGCTGGTCGGCAATTTTCTGGTTGCGCGACGCGATGCCCTTGGTGATGAAGGGCCACGCGAACTTGGCCAGGATGAAGAACAGGATGCCGAATCCGATGAGCATCCAGAAAATCAGTCCGAATGAGGGTTTTATCAATTCCATATATGTTTTATTTTTTGATTTACAAAGAAAAAGGAAGGTTTGGCACCAACCGTGCCGAAACCTTCCCGTTCATTACTTTGCGACAGCGATGAGCAAGCACACCACAGTGGCGAACAGGGCGACGCCCTCGACGAGAGCGGCCGCGATAATCATGTTCGTACGGATGTCGCCTGACACCTCGGGCTGGCGGGCGATGGCGGACATGGCGTCCTTACCGATGTTACCCACGCCGATACCGGCACCGATGGCGGCCAGACCTGCGCC
>JAFXPL010000031.1 GCA_017527945.1 Bacteroidales bacterium
AGCGTTCCAACTGCCCGTATTCATAGGGGTCTATGGCGCCGCAATCGATGACGGCTGCATCGCGACTGTCAGTGTCCCAAAGGACGTAAGTGTTCTCCTCGACGGGATTGAAAGTAAAACGTTTATACTGAAGCATATCGGGACATTATTTGATGAGATGTACGTCCATCTGTTGGTACGGAATTTCTATGCCGGCTGCGGTCAGTTCCTGATAGATTTTTTCTGTCAGGTCAAATTTCAGATTCCAATAATCAGCAGATTTACCCCAAACACGCATTTGAAATCCTATACTGCTGGCGCCCATTGTGGTCATGGGGATGCCGGGTGTCAGATCGGCTGTGTCTTTGATGATTCTCTCATCGGTTTCGATGATGTTGTTGAGCACTTTGCGGACGTCGTCCGTCTTGGTGCCGTAGGCCACTTCGATATTGATGTCCACGCGCCTTGTGGTTGCCGCAGTAGAATTGATGAGACTTCCGTTGGCTAGCGGGCCGTTGGGAATGATGATGGTTTGGTTGTCGGGGGTGGTCAGGACGGTATGAAAAATGAGAATTTCTTTCACGACGCCGGCATAACCTTGAGCCTCGATTCGGTCGCCTACTTTATAGGGTTTTAAAATAAGAATGAGCACTCCGCCCGCAAAATTTTGCAGCGTGCCGCTTAAGGCCATGCCGACGGCAACGCCGGCTGAGGCAAATACTGCCAGAAACGAGCTCGTGTCTATGCCCATAATTCCGACAATGGTGATGGCCAGAAGCAGATTGAGTGATATGCTCACCAGGCTGTGCAGGAAAGTGGTCAAAGAAGGAGCCATATCCCTTTTGACGGACATGATCTGCAGTGCTTTGATGGCATATTTTATTAGAAAGCGTCCGATAAAGTAAACAACGACTGCGATAAGCAGATTTTTGCCGAATGCGGTGATATAGCCGATGATGTCGCCCATGGCAACGTCGCCGATGTTTAATTTGGCCAATTCCGAAACGACATCTTCGCCGACCGATTTGAATGTATCCTTCATAAACTGTTGTATTAGAGACAAGCAAGTGTAACAATATCAAACGAAAAAAGGAGGCCTTGAGACCTCCTTCTTCTGCGGTGCGGACGGGACTCGAACCCGCGACCCCTAGCGTGACAGGCTAGTATTCTAACCAGCTGAACTACCGCACCGTAAATCTTTGCGCCAAATTGAGCGGAAAACGAGACTCGAACTCGCGACCCCAACCTTGGCAAGGTTGTGCTCTACCAACTGAGCTATTTCCGCATTCAAGGAAACTCGCTGTTCACTGCGTTTCCGATTCAACGCGATGTGGGTAGAGATGGATTCGAACCACCGAAGGCATAAGCCAGCAGATTTACAGTCTGCCCCATTTGGCCACTCTGGTATCTACCCGCACTTTTTCAGTAAATTGTCTTTTTAGACTCCTCTGAGTCGTCTTGAAGTGTTGTGACTCCTATAGGATTCAAACCTATAACCTTTTGATCCGTAGTCAAATGCTCTATTCAGTTGAGCTAAGGAGCCATCCTTGTTTGGTGGGCAATGAGGGATTCGAACCCCCGACCCTCTGCTTGTAAGGCAGATGCTCTGAACCAGCTGCGCTAATTGCCCAAGAAATGCTTTAAGGAACTCTCTTCATTAGCCTCGCTCGGCCTTTCTTCCTTGTTTGCGGGTGCAAAGGTACGGCGATTTTTTTAATTGACCAAATCTTTTGCTAACTTTTTTTCAAAAAAATTGATGTCAGTCAAGAAAGAGCGCTTTTGTGGCAGAAAGTAGGGCTTTCCTCTTGCATGAAATCAGCTTTTGCCGTACCTTTGCAGTGCTTTTAGAGAAAAGCGCAGCCCCGGAGAAGGGCAGCTACTTTATTATTAAGGTAAAAAGATTGTTTGAAAGATGAAAAAAGTATTGGTTCTTATTGCTGTCGTGATGATGACGCTTGGCATGAATGCTGAGGTGAAGAACATAAACGCCTTCAGCGAGGTGAAAGTCAATGTCCCCGCACGTGTTCGCGTGATTCGCGGCAGCCAGTATGGCATCAACCTCTCTGCAGAAGACAGCCTGCTCACCAGTGCAATACGTTATTCTGTAGAAAACGGAACACTCTCCATCAACACGATTGATGAGACGTTGCTTCTGGCAGAGGGTAGCGAAGTGGTCATCACCATCACCGCCCCTGAGATGCCTTCTTTTAAGACTGGACGTGATTTTGAGGCTCGCACCAAGTCAGTTGATTGATTGAAAAGAAGTTTGTTGTTTGGCCCTTCCGCGATTCTTGACCTGCGGAAGGGCTTTTTTTTATCCCGACGGAAAAAAAGTCCCGTATGCGGGGCGATAAGTGGAAATTTCTTTGTACCTTTGTCGCGCAAAACTAATTTATTGCTATGGCAAAAGGAAAAGTAGATGCCCTCTTGGGTATTGTTTTTGGTGACGAAGGCAAAGGTAAGGTGGTTGACTGCTTTACGCCTAAGTATGATATCGTTGCGCGTTTCGCCGGAGGTCCGAATGCCGGACATACCATTATTTTCGAAGGCAAAAAGTTTGTTCTCCGCAGTATTCCGAGCGGCATCTTTGATGAGGGCAAGGTCAACATTATCGGCAACGGTTGCGTGATTGCCCCCGACTTGTTCATGGCAGAAGCCAAGGAGTTGGAGGCTGCCGGCTACGACCTCAAGAGCCGTCTGCATATCTCCAAGCGTGCACATCTCATTTTGCCCACGCATCGTGTGCTGGATCGCGCTTACGAGGCAGCAAAGGGCAAGAACAAAGTCGGTACTACCGGAAAGGGCATTGGCCCCACTTATTCCGAGAAAGCTGCCCGCACTTCTTTGCGTGTCGGAGACATTTTGGAGAATTTCTCCGAGAAATATACCGCATTGAAGAGCCGTCACGAACAGATTCTGAAAGACTTGCACTACACTGACTATGATATCACGGAGGAAGAGCGTCTGTGGCTCGAGGGTGTGGAGTACATGAAGTCGTTCCCTCTCACCGACACCGAAATAGAGTTGCACAAAGCCCTGAAGGCCGGCAAGAGTGTTTTGGCAGAAGGTGCACAGGGCACGATGCTTGATATTGACCACGGCACCTATCCTTTTGTATCATCTTCGTCTACTTGCAGCGGCGGCGTCTGCACCGGTCTTGGTGTAGCTCCCAATGCCATCGGAGAGATTTTCGGTATCTTCAAGGCTTACTCCACTCGTGTCGGCAGCGGTCCGTTCCCCGTGGAGCTCTTTGACGAGACAGGTGACAAAATTCGCGAGATTGGCAACGAATACGGTGCAGTGACGGGGCGTAACCGTCGTTGCGGATGGGTGGACCTGGTGGCATTGAAGTATGCCATTGCCCTCAACGGCGTGACGCAATTGATCATGATGAAGTCCGACGTGCTGGACACCTTCGACACCATCAAGGCTTGTGTGGCTTATAAGAAAGACGGTGTCGTGACAGAGGATATGCCCTACGACACGGAAGGCTGGGAGGCTGTTTATGAGGAGCTTCCCGGATGGAAAACGGATCTGACGGGTCTCACTTCGCCGGATCAGTTCCCTAAGGCGTTCCAGGACTACATCGATTATCTGGAGAAGGCTTTGGAGACACCCATAACGATTGTTAGTGTCGGTCCCGATCGTGCCCAAACCATTTCCCGGGCTTAAGAGTGATTTCCGTGCAGCAATGAACGGCGTCGCCTCTCAAAAAATGAGAGAGGCGGGGATGTCGTTTCATGTAATCTTCGGCATTGAGTTGCCGCGACTCAGAGAGATTCTGTCGGAGTATGAGCAGGATCGTGCGATGGCGCAAGAGCTTTGGCACGAGAATGTTCGCGAATCCCGTTTAGCTGCCATCCTTTTGACACCACCGCAGGAGTATTTGGCTGAAGTGGCAGATATTTGGGTCTCAGAATTGCGTACGCCGGAAGAGGCTTCACTTTTGGCCATGACGTTGGTTCGTCCGCAGCGATGGGCCTGCGATTATGCTTTCAGATGGTTGGCTTCAGGAGTGGAGTTGCCGATGCTCTGCGGCCTCTACACTTTGTGCCATCTCTTGAGGGGAGGTGCCCAACTGATGCCCGACAGCGAGGCGGAACTGCGAGACCATTTGGATGCGATTCCGCAGACGGCGTCCGTTGTGTTGCGAAAGGCAGCTCAGAGTGTGGCGTACTGTTTGGAGTAGCGCAACTGTTGTTCGTCAAACTCTTCGTTGTAGCTGACGGTGATGTCCGTAATGTGTCCTTCAGTGTCCGTTACGGGTGTGTAAACAGGATTCACAAAACCTTTGTAGGGACTCAGATGCAACGCCTCGTAGCGTGAGAGCATTTCTTCGTGCAACCCCGCATCAACATTGACGGCGTAGCGCTCCACCAAAGCTTTGGCTGCAGCGAAATCGCCCTCGGATTTGATGCGCTGGATTTCTGCAAGCAACTGTCCGACATATTGACGCAGGGTGATGTAGTCGTTGATGCGGAGATAGGTCTTGCCGTCGCGCTTGATGAGTTCAAGTGCCGGAGACATATTGAAACAGCGTCCCCAATACTCTGCCTGAGCCAGACACCAATGGGCGATGAGGCTGCGGTTGCGCATGTGTGCTTCTTCGATGACGCAGCCCCGTTTGATGCGTACGAGTTGGGTCATTGCGCCGTTCATCATATAGCTGTAGTACTGTGCCTTCCAGGCTTCCGCATCGGGTACGAGTCCGAGTTCCGCCATTTTTTTGTCGGCAATATAGTAGAGACCGAAAAGATCGGCGCGCGCTTCTTCTATCGTGGCGCCGTATACGCCGAGTGCGTCGGCATCGACGCCGGGAAGCAGACGCCCGCTGCCGTGTCCGAGGCATTCGTGCAGATCGGTGTGTAGGTCATCGGTCACAGCGCTGTAACGGTCGATTTGTGCCACTGTGTCGGCATCGATAACAAACTCCTCGCGGAATCCGCTGCCTTTGGCGGCTTCTTCGTAGGCGGCTGTGAGATTGCCGATGGTGACGCTCTTGCTGCCGTGTGCGGCGCGCACCCAGTTGGAGTTGGGCAGATTGATGCCGATGGCGGAGGACGGGTAGAGATCGCCTCCGAGTATGGCGGCATTCACTACACGGGCCGACACGCCTTTGCACTCTTTCTTTTTGAAGCGTTCGTCCACTGGGGAATGGTCTTCAAACCATTGGGCGTTGGCTGAAAGCAGGTCGGCACGTTTCGTGGCTTCCCTGTCGCGATAGTTCACATAACCTTCCCATGAGGCTTTCAGCCCGAGCGGATCGCCGTAGGTTTCGGTGAAGCCGTTGACGAAGTCCACGAAGCCTTCCGTCTCTTTAACCCATTCGATGGTGTAGCGGTCGAAGGTTTCCAGGTCTCCGCTTCTGTAGAACTCCAATAAGAGGTCAATGACCTTTTGCTGCTGGGGATTTTCGGCGTATTCGCGTGCCAAGGAAAGTTCCTCGCAGATGTGTTCTATGGCTTGCGTATAGAGTCCGCCGAGTCTGTATACATTCTCGTTGAGAACACCGTTCTTGTGCTCCAGTCTGGAATTCATGCCGTAGGCTACAGGCTCGTCGGGATTGGGCGCCTGGGCCTTCAGTGTGTTGTAGTAGTCTTCCGCTTCCTGCTGCGTGACGTCTTCGCTGTAGTAGTTGGATGCGCTCCCCTGAATCAGATCTTCACCGCTTTGACACACTCTCTTGGGCATCACTTCCGGATTCATGATGACGTTGACGAGCTCGTCGTCGTCCGTATACTGTCTCAACCACTCTTCGCTGAATCGGGGCTGAAATTTATCCGTG
>JAFXPL010000032.1 GCA_017527945.1 Bacteroidales bacterium
CCGGGACCCTCCTTGTAGCGGGTCTTCATAATCTCGGTACGCTCGTTGAGGTAGTTGCCGATGAGGTAGTCGAGGTCGTCCTGGTAGCCGCCGCGGTTGCAGCGGTTGTCGAGGATGATGCCGGCGAGCTCGCTGCGCGGGGTCTCCACGATGGCCCGGAAGTAGTGGTCGAGCAGCTGCGCTCCTTCACCGTTCTGCAGCATCACAGGGGTGATGCCGGCGGACGACTGCCAGAGGTAGGGGATCTTCCGACCGTCAGGCAACCGGAAGAGGATGTAATGGTATGTGATGGTCATCCCCAATTCGGGTGCATACGCTATGCATGACTCGTGAGTTTCTACAGTATATTGATTTTCAATATTTTGCAGGAAATTCTGGATTCCTTGGTTTTCGTCGCCGGCCGGCTCGTAATAGTAGTCGCGGGTGGGAAGTTCCAGACTCGAAGGACGGATAACAATGTAAGAATCAGAGTCATCGGGAGCCGGATGGAGATTTCTCACCCGGAAAACCAAATGGTGGTCAACCAAACCGCCCACGATTTTGGTGTAAAGCTGTTCCAACTCCTCCGTTTTCACATAACCAACCTGCTCGTACTTTTTGTCAAGTTCATGGAAGGCAGGATAATAACGGTCATACATCGCGTCCCAATCCGTGGTATCGACATCCCAAAAGACGTAGCCCGTGCTGAGGGCTTTCCAAAGGTAGTCGAACTGTTCGGCGTAGGTGCTGTAGGCTAACTCGCCGTTTTCCCCGATGTAAGGCATGTAGTCGGCTTGTTTGCGGCAGGAGGTGCCTATTAGGGCTATTATTGCTGCTATTGTGATGACTTTTTTCATTTTATTTTGGTTTTGATTTTTATTTTGGATGTTGTCCTTGCACTGCGTTTCGCTTGTGGTTCTTTGATCGTCCCCACACTGCGCTTCGCTTGTGTGGGGTTATTTGCGCTTCGCGCGTCTTGCCCCTTCGGGGCTGCTTAAGGAAGATGTTTTAAAAAGTATAAGATGCGCCGAAGGTGACAGACAGGGTATTAAGGTAGCGTGGGTCGCGGAGGTGCGGGGAGCTGCGGCGGTGGCTGACGAGGTCGTAGTAGTAGATTGCGTCGAGGTTGAGTCCCCAGTGCTCGTTGATGAGATAACTCAGCCCGACGCCGCCAACGAGGCCGGCATTGAAACGGCGATCTTCGCTCGTGAACTCGCGCACTTCATTGAAATCATCGAAGAATACGTAATAGTCTGTCATCCAATATGTTTTGCCTTTTCTTCGTTCTTGCAGCCAATACCCGACATAGCCACCGAGCATTGCGTGGCCGCGGAAATGCTCGCCGCCGAAGGAGAAATCGGCCAGCACGGGCAGCATCAGGTAGAGGTTGTGGTGCTCCGTGTAGAGGGAGTCTAAGTAATTGAGGTGTCGGTCCATGCGGTGCGAACGGCGCATCACGCTGAGGTCGGCACGGAGGGCGAACCAGTCGGTAAAACCATAGCGAGCCTGGATTCCAACATCGTAACCACTTAATGGAGAGTGTGTTTCGTCAATGCGTCCTGCATTGGAACGGGTGATGGAGGTGTAATCCCATCCGCCTTTGATACCCAGCGACCATTGGGCATTAACGGTCAATGCGACACTGCTCATCAACACCACGGCAAACCATTTCAACAAAATGTTTCTTTTCATAAGAATAAGTTTACATTAAAAAGAGGCGGCAAATGTACACAAAATCCGAATACTCGTACGCATTCGGATTTTGTGTATTTTCGCCGCCGGATTTAACTTACGAATTATGATAATTTACTTTTCCGGGACAGGCAACAGCCTTGCAATAAGTCGTCAATTGGCCGATGGACTTGGTGACAGTGTGATTTCGTTTGAAGAGGCGGTCAACCACGACCTCACGCAGGAGAAACGCATCGGATTCGTCTATCCGTGCTATTGGTTCAACGCGCCCAATGCCGTGAAAGAGTTGCTGCCGCGTCTTCAGCTGCCTCGGGAGGCCTACACGTTCATCGTCATCCCTTGCGGCGCTCAGGCCGGCAACGCGATATGGTGGGCGAAAAAGGTTTTGGCAGACAAGGGTTTACGGTTGGACTACAGCCAGAAAATCCGTGTTCCCGACAACAGTGCTGTGGGTTTCGGGCGCAATCCCAACGACCAGGTGTGGAAATTCGGGAAGTTTGCGCCGCGGTTGGAGCGCATCATGGAGGAGGTGAAGGCGGAGACGCATTGCCTGCATTACGCCTGGTGGGGGCCTGTCGGGGCATTGTGCGCCATGCCGGCTGTGCAGCGCCGCACCCTGCCGATGCTCACTCCGGCCGTCAATGTGGAGAAGTGCATTGGATGCGGAATCTGCGCCAAAGTCTGTCCGCAGGGGAACATTGTCGTCGCCGATGGCAAGGCTCGGTGCGGGGAACATTGCACGCAATGCCTCGCCTGCGTCCACTTCTGCCCGCAGCAGGCCGTGGAACTCAGCCGCAAGCCCACTCCGAAAGGACATCAGTACCACCATCCGAAGGTTACGGTGTCTGAGATGATGCGAGGCAACGGACAATAACGTATGCCACTGCGAAATCGTCCAGGCCAAATACCGCAATGTTAAAAAGACAAAACAGCGTCTCTGTACCGGGAAATAAAAAGAAATTGTTTGCCATCCTCGCCATTTTGACATACATTGTCGTTAACAAAAGCATTATCGTTTAAACCAAAAATATATAAAATGAAAAAGATTATTAATTTGATTTTCAGGGCGGTTGCTCTTGCAATGGGTATAGCGGTCATAGTGTTGTCCGTTTTGAAGAAACTGGATCAGGAAGCAGGGATGTTGCTTCTGGGCGTAGCCTGGCCTGCTTGGCTGTCTCTTTGTTTGAAAACAAAAAAGAGTAAAGTAATAAATGATGGAACAGAAATTTTGCCAGAGCTGCGGAATGCCGCTCACCCCAGAAATCTTCGGCACCAACGCCGATGGCACCCAAAACGAAGAATACTGCATCTACTGTTATAAGGACGGTGCGTTCACCGGCGACTTCACGATGGAAGAGATGGTGGAGTTCTGTAGCCAATTCGTGGAGGAGTACAACAAGAACACCGGCCAAAGCCTTAGCCGAGAGGCATACAAGGAGGTTCTGCGTCAGTACTATCCCAACCTCAAGCGTTGGCAACTGCCCGCCGATCAGCTCCCGCACGCCACCACACCCATCAAGCAACAACTGATCGATGAGGTGAATGCGCTCGGCATCAACGGTTTGCCCAAAATCGAAAACCTTTTCGTGCTGCAAGGCTCGTTTATCAACTTGGAGTACACCATCAACGGCAACAAAGTGAAACTCCTCGACGACAACGCCACCTATTGGGGCACGCAAGTGGAAATCGGCAACGGCCGTTGCTTCGGTATCGCCTGCGACGAGCACCACATTCTCGTGAGCGAGTACGGCAAGGATGGCGCGGATGCCGAAATAGTAGTTTTCAAAAAGAGATAAGTATGAAAACCGAAGTACAACCCCAGGAAACCAAACGAGCCTTCGCCTTCGAGATGTGGATGACCGCGCCGATGCCGATGGTGACGCTGGTGAAGACGATGAACGTGAGCAACTTGCTGAGAACCAGCCGGAAGAGCGGCATCAAGTTCAACACGCTGATGTGCTGGTGCATCGGGAAGACCGCCAGCCGGACCGAGGAACTGCACCTGCTGCCCGAGGACGGCAAGCTCTTCCGCTATGACCAGATTGCCGTCAACGTGGTGGTGCGCAACCGCAAGGGCGGCATCAACTCCTGCGACATCCCCTTCACCGACGACTTGCAGCAATTCAACCGCGACTACATCGCGCTGACCACCAAGGTGGCGGAGGAGTGCGCGAGCAGCTTCCTCGACGGCTACATGATTGTCGGCACCTCCGCGATGATCCAGACCGAGCTCGACTGCATCGTCAACCAATACACCGACAAGTTCCTCAACCCCATGGTGATGTGGGGCAAATACCGCAAAGAGTGGTTCAAGACCAAGCTGCCCGTCTCGTTCCAGTTCCACCACGTGCAGATGGACGGCGGCGATGCGGCACGGTTTCTGGAGGCACTGCAGAAAACCGTCGAGACACTGTGATGAAAGCTTCTTCCTATTGGTATCTTGCCAATTTCTGGATTAAAACCGTCCTGCTCAAGAAAAAGAACCCCATTGTCGGGTCAATAATCATAACTGACAGGTGCAATTCTCTGAAAACTTACTCAAAGTACATATAAAACAGCGAACGAGATTGTTTTTGCCTATGAGTTTGATTACGACCTTCACCAGAACTTGGCTCACCCGATCTTTCAAACCGTTTCTGTTTGAAAATGAGTTCGATGCGCATCTTCCCTTTGTGGATTGTGACAAACTTGGATTGTATGTCCATATTCCCTTTTGCAAAAGCATTTGCTCGTTTTGCCCCTATTGCAAAACAATATACAGCAAGGAGTTATGCGATAAATACATTGATGCGCTGATTCAGGAAATACGTATGGTTGGCAGTCAATATGACGGCAAGAAAGAGACGACCAGTTTGTATTTCGGGGGTGGGACACCGGCTTTGGTGGCGGACAGAATCGGCGAAATCATAGAGGTAATTAACGAATATTTCATTGTTACAGAAGGTGTTGGTGTGGAACTGCATCCCGATAACGTGACGGTTGAGACACTATGGAAACTTAAGGCAGCGGGCGTTACGAAAATCAGTGTCGGAATCCAGGCTTTTTCAGAAAAATTCCAAACTCTCTTAGGACGAAAGCAGGTGGATCCTGCC
>JAFXPL010000033.1 GCA_017527945.1 Bacteroidales bacterium
TCCTTCTGTTCGAACTACCGAGATTTCCTCGGAAGTTGTCTCAACATCAATTTCGCCTTCTGCATACAGGTTTTTCAAATGCAAGCTAATGTTGTCAATTGAGCATCCGAACAGCATCGCCATCTGCGCCTGTGTAAGCCACACGGTCTCCTCTTCCATCCGTACCTCCAACCTGATGCTGCTGTCGGGCTGGTAGAGGATGATTTCGCCGCCGGTTGTGGTGATTGGCCCGTTTTGTACGACTGTGTCCTTCTGTTCCATCTTTGATTCAATTTCGTTTTGAGGTTGATGATTTTTTGTCCGCAAAGATACAACACAAAACGGCGTTTGTCAAGTGTTTTCCGAAATTTCTTATCGGGTTGTCAATCAAAAGGATGTGTGTTTCGATTTTACAATTGTCTTTGTGAATTGTTAAATTTGACGCCGTGTTTCGCAGAAAAGCGCGAATCTCGCCAGTGAACGCTGTGTCGGCAACGCGCAGCGTCGAACGAAACCTCCAACGAACACCTTTGTGTCTGCGAGGACGCGGACACCTCAATCTCGCTCCGGATTGCTACGAAAAAAATACTACTTTTGCACCGTCGAACAATCGCGTATGAGCCATGACCGAACATATCGCCCCGCCAGCCCCGTCCCCGCACCCTGTCTGCGGGACGCAGACGGCTCCATGCGCCAAGCTCCGCGCCGATCCGCGGGACACGCGGCGATACACCCCGTCCCGCCCCTGAAGGGGCTCCCGGGAACCCGCGCCACCGACGTTTCCTACCGAGCTTTGGCCCCTGGCGGGGCTGGCTTCTGCTACCGGATCTGCACAGGCACTTCCGAATCCCGACTAACTGCTAACTACTCACTGCTAACTGCTAACTGGACTTTCACCTTCTCCGCCAAAGAACGCGACCCGGAAACCGGCTATTCTTACTTTGGCTCAAGATATTACAGCTTGGATCTGAGTGTATGGCTGAGCGTGGACCCGCAAGCGGCGAAATATCCCTCGCTGAGCCCGTACGTGTATTGCGCGGATAATCCGGTGAGGTTGGTTGATCCGAATGGGGAGGAGGTGTGGATTATAGGTGATGATGTTGCAGCTGCTCTTGAACAATTACAAAATCAAACGACACTCGTCCTTTCATTGGACGAACATGGGAAACTCCGTTATTCGGGAGAAGCTAAATCCGATATTGACAAAATGATAGTTGATGCCATTAATGACGAAGATATAAGTGTTAATATTATCAGCACTAAGTCCAATATTGTAGGTTCTGAGAATGGAGGTGCTTATGGGGGGAATTCTTATGAGAATGGGAGCGTATGTACAGATCAATATGTTTGTCCTTCGATGCTTGCAGCTTTTGATGAATCTGTCGGAGATAGCAAACCCGGGTTAACAATGGTTCATGAGTTAGCGGAAAGCTACTATGGTGGTGCTTTGGCTTTAGAATATGGGCCTGCATTTGGGCAAGGTGATTGGTCAACATATTCAGAAGCTCATTGGTGTGCAAATCAAATTGCGATAGGAAACAGAGGTCCCGTAGTCATGAGAACTTCTCTGCGATGGAATACAAAATACAACCCTTCGTTTCCGATTTCACCATATAATTCCCCGATAGAAGTAGGTGATTTTGAAATACAGACAGGATGGGTTCGAGCCACAAATAAATATGGTCTTTGACAGTTGAATTATGGGAAAAAAGTTATTGATAACAATTATTTGTGTTCTGCCTGTTGTTTTAAATGGGCAAGATCTGTGTTCTGACTGCGCTCTTACTATCCGACATTTCCCAAACGATACCGAATGTTGTGAGAGCTGCCTTTATGAATACTATACCACCAAGCTAAAGCAAAACATAATCAAAGGAACTCTTTCTGATTATTATAGCAAAGAAAACTTTTTTAATTTTATTCCTATACCGGACACTGTAGAGGAGGATTTTCGTGTTTGGAAAATACAAAGGCTTGTAGGTTATTATTTGGATGATTTTGACGATTTGTGTCGTGGCAATTTTTATTTGATTTCATTAACGATAGACACATCATCTATCTTTGACTATTCTTCTATCGTACTGATAACAAATCATATAGCAGACTTTGAAATCGGCAATACTTATCACTTGAAATTACTGCCATATTTTTGCGTAAACTTAAACTCTCGCATCGAAAACGGCCAAAAAGAGACAATAGCAGGTCCCTCCCATACTTTATTTGACTTGGTGTATAAAAGATGGATGATACCAGCACTGCCTTTGGGGACAAATTACTTTTTTATAAACTGAACTTGGGCAGTAGTGTAACTATCTCAAACATAAATCATGCTATGACCCTAAAATTTCAGGTGTCAATCCACCCCAAAAAATCGTATTTTCGCCCAGTCAAAAACCGCCTATGAACCGCCACCAATCATATTCCCCATGTCGCCCACAGGCCGCGCAGATTCCCGCAGAATCTGCATGCTTTTATCCGCGCCGATCCGTGCGATACGCGGAGACATTTTTCCAGGAAGACGCCTCCGGCTGGCAGGCCTTCAAATATGGCAAACTTGGCGAACTTACCGAAAATATTCGTACTTTTGCGCTTCCGTTTGAATCCCGGACCTACACCTTCAAGATGCAAAAAACATCTATGAACCGCCACCAATCATATACCCCATGTCGCCCACAGGCCGCGCAGACACCCGCAGAATCTGCATGCCTTTATCCGCGCCGATACGCGAGATGCGTGGAGATTTCCATGTGTGATCCGCGGAGATTTCCACGGGTTCCGCGGAGATTTCCATGCGGGGACGCGGACGGCCCCATGCGCCCCGCGCCATTCCGCCGCACACGCCGCCGTCCGTGGCCACAGAGCGCAACGCCTGTGTGGCGGAACCTCGACCAACACCCACGCTTTGCCGGAACTTACACGTTCTCCGCAAAAGAGAAAGATGCAGAAACGGGGTATTCCTACTTTGGTTCACGGTATTACAGCTCGGATCTGAGTGTATGGCTGAGCGTGGACCCGATGGCTGCGAAATATCCGTCTTTGAGCCCGTATGTGTACTGCGCGGACAACCCGGTGAGGTTGGTGGATCCGGATGGGGCGGAGGTGTGGATTCCAGAGGTCACAGACAATGGGGATATCAGGCTTCTGTACGAAGAAGGTGATGATTACCAGTCGCTTACAGATTTTCTTGGTGGTGACTTAGGTATCTTTTCAAAAAGGCAAATTGATAAAATGTGGAATAACCGAGATGAAAATGGCAATGTGATATTATCTAAGAATATATTTAGTAAAGCCATCAAAAATGCGATAAAATTGAATTACCCACCAGAAGAAGACATATTGAAGTATGATGACTGGGCTGCAGCCGAAAAGGCTGGATATAGGAAAAATTACAATTGTTTTAGTGCTGCTATGGATGCTGCAATGGGTGATGAACTCGGGTGTGGTTTGGTTAAAGATTTGGATGAAGATTTGGAATATGGTAAATGGTATAGCACAAACGCCCCTGTTTTTGGGAAAACTTTATTGCGTTTTGAATACAAAGGAAAAGCAACACATTCTGCAACCTATTTTGGCAAGGATCATTCAGGGAACACCTATGTCTTTACAAAAAACGGACCGTTCCCCGCGCCAAAAATAATGCTGTTGCAAGACGTTGAAAATATTCCAGGATACGGCACCGTTACACCTTTGAGAACTGACACCAAACGGTTGCAAGGCAATAGTGGAATGTATAATTATGGCTATTAAAAGCGTAAATAATGAGAACTTCTATAATATCAATTGTTCTGCTCCTGCTTTTCGTTGGTGCTGATGCGCAACCTCAGGCTTTTCTGTTGAAATGGAACCAAGAGAGGAAGTGTGACACTGTTTGTGTGTTTGATAAAAATACTTTATCCATTACGGGAGAGCATATTTTGCAGTTGAAAAATTCCAAATGTCTCCCTGTATTATCCCACGACGTTGACATGTTAGTCTTCACATTTTCTGATGACACTTATTTCTTGTTACACACCATAAACATTCTTTCAAGCATAAATCCAAGATATCCATATTTTTCGATACCTGTGGATTCCCTGAGGCCGGGCAAATATAAAATTCACAGTCCAGATCCTCAGAGCTGCATTTATTTGCAGTGGTTGCAGAATCGCTGGAATGGGACATCGTATGATTCTGCATTGATGGCTAAACCATTATTGGAGATTAAGCCGGATTGTGTTTTATACGAAGGAGACACATTCAACCGATATAATTCTTCCGGAAAGAAAGAAGGACGATGGATAGTATACGAAATCGACAATCACATCAGAAAGTCTGCATCCTCTTTTTATCTTCCTTTCGACATCTCTGTCAAAGTGGAACAATATTACAAAAATGGCCATAAAGAAGGCTCTTGGAAAGGTTATTATAGCGATGGCAGAATTGGCTTTGTCTGTGATTTTCAAGATAATATATTGTTGGACGGAACTTTCTATATGTGGGATGGAAGAATCAGGTACAAATATTTGTATTACCGAAATGGGATATATGTTTTCCGAGATTTCACCAACAAAAGAAAAAAGTTTGAGGTATCTGAAGAGGAAATGGCGGGATGGTTACGAATGTGATCGTTAATCAAGACTACACAATAAACAAAAATCATACACTTTCGCGCCGTCAATAATCTCTTATGATCCACCGCCGAACATATCGCCCGTTCTCCACGTCCCCGCACACCTCCGGGGTGCGCTCCCGGCTGCACACCTCCGTCGCCACCGAGCCCTGCAGACCTACGGCCTGCGTGTGTGCGGGTTCGCTTACGGTCGCAGGCATTCCTAATTCCTCATTCCTCATTCCAGATTGGATGTACACCTTCTCCGCCAAAGAAAAAGACACGGAAACCGGCTATTCTTACTTTGGCTCAAGATATTACAGCTCGGATCTGAGTGTGTGGCTGAGCGTGGACCCGATGGCGGACAAGTATCCGAGTATGAGTTCGTACGTGTATTGCGCGAATAACCCGGTGAAGCTGGTGGACCCGGATGGGGAGGAGATAGGAGACATTTACAATTCGTTGGGAGTACATATAGGTTGGGACGGTAAGGCTGATGGAAAAGTATATTTATTCAACACCTTAAGTTCCAAGCAACTTTCTATCACTGAATCTGCCGTATTAACATCATCACCAAGGGCAGATATTGTCAATGTTACTGAAAAATATGGACTATATAATTACGAATTAAACCTCCGTGCAATATTATCAATGCTTAAACAAGCAGAAGCAGGCTCTTCCAACGATCCTCTATCATATAACAGTTGGAATTCTGGATCTCTATTCACCTCTCATTCATATTCCGCTTACCCTAAAGATTATCAAAAGCACCCTGGGATGAATCCAAATTCCAAAAGTTCAGCTGCTGGTGCTTACCAGTTTTTGGAGCGTTTTTATACGATGCCTGATTTTAGTCCAACCAACCAAGATAAAGCAGCATTAAGACTAATGACAACGAAAGGATACAATGCTGCAATTTTGGGGAATGTTCGATCCTTTGTAGAAGAATGTCAAGGACGTTGGACATCTTTAAAAGAATGGGGTATTGAAGATTTGCAGTCAACATTTAACGCATATAGAGCTATGGAGTTGCATGGCTTTTCAACTATAGCAACCCCTATTGGACATTTATGCAGATGAGACACAATATGCGAATTAGAATACAAATGAAGAACAAATTATTCGTGTTGCTATTCTTATGTCTTTCTTGTGGAGATAATCACGTCACAGACAAGAATGTTTCGCTTTCTCTGACACAAGGAGAATACACTGTGACCTTGCGAACTACCATAGACAAAAATGATCCTGATATAAAATGGAAAGAATATGGTTTTTCATATCCTTACATTCTTTCACAAGAATTGCTCTTCTATTATAAAGGCAAGTGTCTGAAGAGACATGTGATACCTATACCGAAACGTCAATTTGTGATTAAAGGAAGAACAATCAAATATCAAGAAATCCCAATATTTGATATTGAACTTTTACAAAGTTCGAATGGCGTTTTGGTGCATTTGTATGGGGCTGATTATTGTTGTGGTACAAATTGTCCAGAATTCAATGGCCTTTATATGTTCGATGGGACAATCCTTTCAGAATGCATATCGGTTTTGAATCAGCCGCTTAACGGAAAGAGCATTAATGTAATAGAAGTTGATCATAATAATCCCATAAAACGGGAGACCATGTATCCATCATTCAAGCCACTGTAAGTGTTGACGTTGTCTTGTGCTGTTTTTCGAACAACAATCTAACCCGAAAATTTCATATCTTCGCCCCGTCAAAAAAACACCGATGAACCCGAACCGAATATATGGCCCGCAGACCGCGCAGATTTCCGCAGAGATTCTCCGCGCGGATACGCGAGATACGCGGAGATTTCCATGCGGGGACGCAGATTGCCCCATGCGCCCCGCGCCATTCCGCCACACCCCCAGCCGTCCGTGGCCACGGCAGGCAACATCCGTGTGGCGGAACCTCGACCAACACCCACGCTTTGCCGGAACTTACACGTTCTCCGCCAAGGGAAAGGATGTTGAAACGGGGTATTCCTATTTTGGGGCGCGGTATTACAACTCGGATCTGAATGTCTGGTTGAGCGTTGACCCGATGAGTGACAAGTATCCGTCGCTTTCGCCTTACACGTATTGCGCGAACAACCCGGTGAGGTTAGTGGACCCGAACGGGGAGGATTTTGAAACCGAAATAGATTACGATAATTATACAATTACAATAAAAGCAACATTCTATACAGCAAATAGCAATAGAAAAGAATTGGAGAAAGGTATAGCGTTATGGAAGGAACAATCAGGGAAGTATACTTACAGCATGGGTGAAGAAGATAACAGAACTGATTTTACAATCATATTTGACCTCAAAATTGCTGAAGGGGATTTTGAAACAGATGACGCTGTGTTATCGGCAATGTCAACGATGCAAAGCAACAATTTCTTTGCAGTAAGGGATAACGTTTATGACGAAAAAGGAGAAGAGGTTCGAGGAAGTTGTATAGGAGGGAATATCATCTATGTGTCAAATAAATTCAAAAACAACCGAACAGCAGCTCATGAGATCGGACATGCTTTAGGATGTGGTCATGCTTTTGAATTAAATGATCTCATGAAGTCAGGTGGTTATGGATCAAATATTGGAATAAAAAATATCAGAGCAATAATGTTCTTTGCTGGATTCGATAATTCTGGAATTGCGAATGTAGGAAACGGAAGGAATGGGGAAAGTTGTGATAGACTTCAATTGGGAGATGGCTGTTTTTGGGGTAACGTAATAGAAAGGAAATGAAAGATATGAAACAGCTGTTGTCTCTAATTCTTCTGACTTGCATTTTAGGTGCACGCACTATGAATGCTCAACAATCCGGGAATGATTATCTTCTTGATAAAAAGGTATTTATTTTCGATATTGTTACTTTTGACAGCTTGGTTACGGTAAAAACCGAAACATCAGAATCAATAATTTGCATAGAAAAAAGCAATTTGCTACAATATGCAGACAAAGATATAGCTTTTTATCTTTATTGGGAATTGTTTCCGAATTCCTACAAATTGATGCTCCCTGATATTGCAGATGGATTCATGAAACAATTTGTATTACCTGTTATTGAAGATAGTTTACTGTTATCACAAGTGATGAAAAATTATTCCCAAAATGGTCTTCCTAAGTTGAATAGTTATAATCTATTGCTTGATAACCCACGTTTTTCGTTTCACAATCTTAAGTGTCAAAATATCAAGTGTTTCACTTTTTTGGTTTTACTGGTTCCATATACATTATGGAACAATTATATTGACAATCACGTAGATTATGAGCCTATCAATAATAGTGTTGTCTCAAAACAAGTTTTATCCGAACTCCCCTTTTCAAAAGGATTATATATTAAAATGCTTTACCCTTTGCCATTTTTCGAAGACTGATATAAAAATCATGCCTACCGCTACCACATATTACCCGCAGACCGCGCAGACACCCGCAGAATCTGCATGCTTTTATCCGCGCCGATCCGCGAGATACGCGGAGATGTTCACGAGCGATACGCGGAGATTTCCATGCGGGGACGCGGACGGCCCCATGCGCCCCGCGCCATTCCGCCACACCCCCAGCCGTCCGTGGCCACGGCAGGCAACATCCGTGTGGCGGAACCTCGACCAACACCCACGCTTTGCCGGAACTCACACGTTCTCCGCCAAAGAAAAGGATTCCGAAACCGGTCTATCTTACTTTGGTTCACGCTATTACTCCTCCGATTTGAGCATCTGGCTGAGCGTGGACCCGATGGCGGCGAAATATCCTTCTTTGAGTCCGTATGTTTATTGCGCGAATAACCCGGTGAGGTTGGTGGATCCGAACGGGGATTCGATAATCAACCCTTACAAAAGGCTCATTGATGAATGCAACGCTGTTATTATGGAATTAGAGGAAGGCATTAAAGGACAGAAGTATAACTATCCAAGCCTGGCAAAAGCGGCTTTGGCAACAACAAAAGAAGAATTAAAGGAATATACAAACTACTCCCGAAGAGAATATAAACAAAGACATATTATTTCCTATGATGAATAACATATTTGCCAAATATTTTGTTATTGTTGTTTGTGTGTTCCTTTTTTCCCGGCCATTGTCGGCACAAAACGACACCCCCGTCTTAATGAACATGGACACACTCAATTTCGAGGGAGAATTGATTTGCAGAAAAACTTACAAGTGTGATGGCGAGTATTGGTTCTACATAGAAACAAGAGAAGCCACTCCTCAAATCAAGGAAATAGTTTATTCGGATGGTTCCCTTCGTTCAAGATATTTCATAAGGATATTTCCAGACATAGACAATATACGTATAGACTACAACAATAATGGAAATGTCGCATATTCATCCTTATCGTTTCAGATAGAGTATAAAAATATAAAATATGTATGTCCTGTAAGTTCTTTTTATGATGAAAAGGGGAATATTTATTCTTCATTATATCTTCAAAATTTGCAAGGCCATATTATAACGGAATATTCATGTTATAACAACGGCAAATGGGAATGGACACCTTATCACAAACTCAAACCTCCCAAGTACGCGAAAAGGTTGTTCAAAATATTTCTGTCCCAATACCAAGAGAAGCTGTATTTGTTGGACAAATGCATTCGATTTGAACCATAGGGCACCTCTAATTATTTCTTCCTGATTAACAGCTTCTTATGAGCTGAAATCCGCTGAAAACGACACCTAAAATCCCCGTTTCGGTCAACTTGCGACAGATGAACTTTTTATGGTGGAAATTTCTTGCAACCCATTGTTATTCAAAGAATTATTTGTATATTTGCCGCAAAATTGAATGGCAGAAGAAAGAGGCCAAACCGACATACAAGAAGCAGGGCGACATCACCCTTTTTGACAACGGGGAGGAGAAGAAGCGCAAGGCCAACAAGAAAAGGCAAAAAGACACGGATGCCCGATGGGTGAAGAAGGGCGGCCTACAACACTCTGACAAACCTGGTCTACAACCTGTGCCGGTTCGAGCAAGTATCACGTCTTGGGATGAATTAACCAGTTAAAAATCAAATAGTTGAACAAATATAGACAAAAAACATTAACAAACTGCAACCTTTTGGACTTTTTGTGTCCTAAAAATAGATAAAAGAATTAATTTTGCAGCGTTGTTTGCTTATCTTGATGTTTAACGGACTTCGCATCAAGGCCGGCGGCAGTGCGAAGAAGTAAAAAATAGAGGTCCCCAGAAGACAACAACAAAGCGAATAGTATGAAAACCAGGTCGTATTTCACATTGCTTCTCATGCTCATAATGCAATTAAACTGGGCAGAAGTCTATTGTAATCCATTTTTTCAGGACGTATGTGTAACTAATGGTATATGCTTCAACAATGATTCAATAAAAAAGAAGGAAAAAATTCGCAAGCTCATATCAAAAATAAACAATAATCGGTATTCTTATTACGACATATTGAAAGCAGATCCTATGTTATCATATATCAAGGACACACAGTACAAAGAATTAAAAGGGATACGATATGCAAGGCAAATAGAAAAAATTATTGATTCTAATTTTAACACCTATGCGACAATAACGAAAAATGGGTATTTTTTTTGTTTGACCAAAGAAGATTTATATGTAATACAAACACTTTATTGGAACTGGTTTACTAATTATTATGCAATGGAAAATAAAAAAGATACAGGAACTTCAGCGTTAGATGGCAGTATTTACAAATGGGAATGCCCGTAAGGCCCTATGGCGTTTACGACAAGGATTCCCAGTGCACCGGCTATGCTGAACGTATGACGTTGAGGAAAACCAAATAGTTTTTTCGGATGGCTTGGCACGCTATCCATTCGAACTTCGCGGCAAGCCGCTCGTAACCATTCCTATCGTTGTCGCTTTTTTCCAACAAGCTGCAACCTTTCGCATTTTTTGCATCTTGTCTATACAGAGCGGATTATTTTGTATTTTTGTGCCGCGAAAAGACGATGAGACCGAACCGCACATATCCCCCAAGTCTCCCGCAGACCGCGCAGATTCCCGCAGAGATTCTCCGCGCCGATACGAGCGATCCGCGGAGATTTCCATGCGGGGACGCGGACGGCCCCATGTGCCCCGCGCACCATTCTTAATTTCTAATCCCCCACAATTTCTTCCAGCATCTCCCACAGCAACCTCGTCGGCAAGCCCATGACGTTGTAGAACGAGCCGTGGATCTCGCGGATGCCCACGCGCCCGATCCACTCCTGCACGCCGTAGGAGCCCGCCTTGTCGAAGGGCCGGTAGGTGTCTATATAATATTGTATCATCTCGTCGGAGAGCGTCTCGAATACGACATCAGTGGCGCGGTAGCCGGAGAGCGACTTCGCGGGCGTGGCCACGGTGAGGCCGCTATAGACCGTGTGCGTGCGGCCCGACAGCGCGTGCAGCATCCGCTTGGCTTCGGCTTCGTCGCGGGGCTTGCCGGCAATCTTGCCGTCCACCACCACGATGGTGTCGCAGGCGATGAAGAGGGTCTTCGGGCCGTGAAGCGACATGTCGATGGGCGACAGCTTCAGCCGCGACAGGCCCATCACGATTTGCTCGGGCGGCCACGTCGGGTCGTAGGTCTCCTCCACGTCGGTGACCATCACCTCGAAGGCGATGCCCATGCCGGCAAGCAGCTCCCGGCGGCGCGGCGACTGCGAGGCGAGGTAGATTTTATATGGTTGAAGGTCGTTCAGTAGCATGTTGCTCGTTTGAATTTAGGTGGTTTAGAAAGTTTAGGAGGTTTAGAAAGTTTAATCTTCCTAATCTTCCTAATCTTTCTAAACCAACTGTAGTTTAACGTCGTTCAGCACGTTCATGTAGTTGATGAAGGCCTGGTAGGGGGAGGAATAGACCTCGAAGTTGCGCTTGACGAAGCGGTGGCCGAACCATTTGGAACTCATGAAGTTGAAGTGGTCGGCGGCCTGCAGGCGCAGCCAACTGAGCTTGGCCTCGGGGTTGTCGGACTTCTGGTAGAGCGGCTCCAACTTGAACAGCTGGTTGAAGGCCTCCTGCTGGAGCTCGTTGCCGAGCCATTCGTTGGTGTCCTTCTCCTCGCCGGAACAGGAGATGGGCCACGGGGCGTGCATGGTGGCGGGGCTGAGGTCCATGTCGAGCACCTCCTTGGGCGTGATGAACTCGTAGTTCTCGTGGGCTTCCAGCGTGTGCACCAGTGCCTTGAAGAAGTCGAAGATACCCGTGTCGGCGGTGTAGTGCTCGCCGATGGTTTCGTAGTCCCAGAACAGGTTGATGAGCGGAGTCTCGCTTTCGGTGTTGATGCTGTCGAGGAAGCGCATGTATTTCTCGGCGGTCAGCGGGAACTGGTCCCAGCCTTGGTCGGCGAAGCGCAGGGTGATGTCGTCGCAGAGCTGGTAGGAGCGCAGCAGCAGGCGCACGTCGGTCTGGTAGGGGTTGCAGTAGAGATAGGTGGGGCTCTTCCAGCCGAGGATGTGGCGCGCGCCCTCGGTGAGGATGACGCGGTAGCCGGCGTTGCCGAGCCATTCGCCGATGTCGTCGGAATAGATGATTTCAGTGTTGCAGAAGGAGACGGGCTTCACGCCGAAAGTCTCCATCAGCAGCTCCTCCTGCAGGCGCACTTGCTCCATGAAGGCGCTTTCGCTGTAGAGTGAGGCGAGGCTGTGGGTGTAGGTGCTGCCGGTGATTTCCACGCATCCGGTGGCGATCAGCTCCTTGAAGCTGTCGATGACTTCGGGGCAGTAGTTCTTGAACAGCACGATGGAGCTGCCCGAGATGCTGAAGCTGCAGCGGAACTTGTCGGGGTTCTGTCGGATGATCTCCAGCAGCATCTTGTTGGCCGGCAGGTAGCAACGCTCTGCCAGACGTTTGGTCAGATACTGGTTCTGGTAGTCATCGAAATAGTGGTGATCCTGGTTGATGTCGAAAAAGCGGTACGTGCGCAGGCGGTACGGCTGACTGATCTGAAAGTGGAAACATATTTTATTCATAACGGAGCGTTTTTTCGTAAATATTGACTAATTTCTTGGCCACGTATTCCCATTTGAGGTTATCGACCTCGGCGGCGCCCTCCTCGGCGAAAAGCTTGGAGAGGGCGGGGTAGTGGAGCAGGCCGTAAATGGCGTCGGCGGTGGCGTCGATGTCCCAGAAATCGACCTTGATGGCGTGGGTGAGCACTTCGGAGACCCCCGACTGCTTGGAGATGACCACGGGCACCTTGGCGCGCATGGCCTCCAACGGGGAGATGCCGAAGGGCTCGGATATGGAGGGCATCACATACACGTCGCTCATGCCGAACATCTTGTTGATGTCGTCGCCGCGCAGGAAGCCGGTGAAGTGGAACCGGTCGGAGATGCCTAACTCGGCCACGCGCTCGATGATGTGCGGCATCATGTCGCCGTCGCCGGCCAGCACGAAGCGCACGTCGGGATCCTTGTCCAGCACGCGCTTGGCCGTCTCCACGAAGTAGTCGGGTCCCTTTTGGAAGGTGACGCGGCCGAGGAAGGTGACGATTTTCTCGGAGACGAATTTCTTGCGTTCCACTTTCTTGTCGTTGGGTTCCACGGCGTTGTGCAGGGTGAAGACCTTCTCGGCGGGGATGCCGTATTTGTTGATGACGATGTTGCGGGTGAGGTCGCTGACGGCGCACACGGCATCGGCGGCCATCATGCCCTCTTTTTCCATGCCATAGACGATGTCGTTGTAGTTCTCGCCGCTGCGGTCGAACTCGGTGGCGTGGATGTGCACCACCAAGGGCTTGCCTGAGACCCGTTTGGCGGCGATGCCGGCGCGGTAGGTCAGCCAGTCGTGGGCGTGGATCAGGTCGAAGTCCTCGTTCTTGGCGATTTCCGCCGCGATGTTGGCATACTGGTTCACCTCTTGCATCAGGTTGGGGCCGTATTTGCCGGAGAAGACATACTTGCGCTTCTCGCCCGACGAGGTTTCGAACACGCCGCTCTCCATTTGGCTGATGACATTGTAGTAGTCGTCCAATCCCACGTAGGGGATGAGCTTGCTGTTGACCTGGATGTAGGAAGTCTGGCCGGAGCGCTGGAAGAAGTCGGAGGATCGCGGGTCAACCTCCACGTCGCTGCCGTTCACAATCTTAACGTAGGAGGTGTCCTCGTCGCCGGACGCGTTGGGCATGACGAAGGTCACCTGTACCCCGTTGAGGGCGAGGCCTTTGGTGAGGCCGTAGCAGGCGGTTCCCAGTCCACCGGAGATGTGTGGCGGGAACTCCCATCCGAACATTAAAACTTTTATAGCCATAATAGTGGAATTAGTCGTCTATTTTTTTACTTGTTCGATTTTCCATTTCATGTAGAGCAGTGCAGCGACGCTCCAGGCCTGCGAGATGCAGCCGTTGGGTTTGTAGGGCGGGTCGCCGTCGGTGACTTCCGCCACGGTGGATATGCCGTAGGAGGTCATGCAGCTGTCGAAGTGGTAGAGGATGCGGTTAAGCACCTCGGGGGCGCTCTCGGGGTGCACCTTCAGGATGCAGTCGGTGAACGGGAAGAGCAGCCACGGCCACACGGTGCCTTGGTGGTAGGCGGCGTCGCGCTCGGCCTGGGTGCCCATATAGTGTCCCTTGTAGTCGGGGTCCTTGGGCGAGAGGGTTCGGATGCCCTTCTCCACGATCAGCTCCTCGGTGATGCGCTTGAGCACCAACTGCCGGATCTTCTCGCTGATGGGCGCGAAGGGCAGGGAAGCGGCGATGAGCATGTTGGGGCGCACCTGGAAGTTCTTGTAGTCGCCATCGACATAGTCGGCGAGGTAGCCGGCCTCCTTCGACCAGAAGGTCTCCTTGAAGACGTTGGGAAAGTTGGAGGCGACAGGTTCCCATTCGATGAGGAAGTCCTGGTCGTGGCTGACGCGGGCGAGGTCGAGGCCGAACTTGATGGCGTTGTACCACAGGGCGTTGATTTCTACCTGGCAGCCGGTGCGCGGGGTCACGGGGCGACCGTTCACCACGGCGTCCATCCAGGTGAGGGCGAGACCGGGGCCGCCGGCGTAAATCAGCCCGTTGTCGAGCATGCGGATGTTGTTCATCGTGCCGTCGCGGTAGGCGCAGAGCACCTTCTTGATGGTGTCGCCGTATTTCGCCCACACTTTCTTGGGCTTGTTGACGTAGTCGCAGTAGATCTGCAGGCTGCGGATGAACCAGAGGGGCGCATCCACGGAGTTGTAGGCGGCGTTGCTGCCGGTGCCGATGTTGGGGAAGAGCCCGTCCTTGAGGTCGGCGACCATGCTGTCGGTGATTTCCTCGAAGAGGTCGAACTTGCCTAACGGCAGGGTAAGGCCGGGCAGGGCGATGAAGGTGTCGCGTCCCCAGCGTCCGAACCAGGGGTAGCCGGCGATGATGTCGGTGCGGCCGTTGCGCTTCACGATGAACTGCTCGGCGGCGTTCTGCAGGCAGCTGGCGAAGTTGTAGCGCGGGGTGCGCCGTTTCGCCTCCTCGTCATACAGGGCGGCGATTTCCTTGGGGTTCATCGGCTCCGTGCCGATGCAGAGGTAGAGCACCTTGCGGTTCGCCTTCACGGTGATGGTGCCGGGCCGCCACAGGTCCTCGTGCCCGTCGTAGCCGCGCTTCAGCTCCTCTTCATATTCTATATTATAGTACCAGTCGGGATGATGCTGGTAGTCCACAGGCTCCGAGAACTGGAAATAGACCGGCGTGTAGCCGTCGTACATGCAGTAGCCTACGCCGTTCTCCACGGTCTGGTATCCGGTGTTGACGCTGTCGTTGGCGTGCGTGAGCTGGTGGATGCTGCGGAAGGCGAGCAGCGGCTCCACTTGCAGGGCCACGTCGTCCATGTCGTCGGAAAAGTCGTAGCGGATGATCAGCCGGTCGGCATCGTGCTGGAAAAGCATGGACTTGCGGAAGTTGAACTTCCCGACACGGTAGTCATACACGGGCACGCTGTCGGCGGAGAACTTTTGGAGGTACTTGTTCCCCTTGGGGTCGATGACGCCGCCCTTGTATTGGTGGATGCCGAGATGGAAGTCCATGTCGTGGACCACGATGTTCTCGTTGAGGCCGGAGACCAGCAGGTGGCGTTCGCCGTCGAGGTTGTCCTGCGGCACGATGAACAGTCCGTGGTATTTGCGGGTGTTGAGTCCGCAGAGCGTGGTGGTAGCGAAGGCTCCGGTACGGCTGCAGCGCAATATCTCCCGCTCTTTCGCGTAGTTGATGTTCACTAACTTTTCCTTGTCAAATGCGATATAACTCATCGTATGCTTCTCTTTTTTTCGATTCTACTATTGGATGTTCTAACCTGCAAAGATATATTTTTTATAGGATACGTTGAATTTTTTTTTTTTCATTTTTTTTGAACACCCAGGGCTCACTTCGTTCACCCTGGGTTAGCATACTTCAGGCCTACGGCCCTTATGGAAGGACTATTCGTCAAGGATGTATTGTTCATCGAAGGGGACCTTGTTCTTGGTAAGTAGTTGGATTAGTTCGTTTTTGGGTGTGATTTGCCGATGGTGTTCCTCTTGGTGGTCGATATAGCGTTTTGCAGTAGGACTTACGGATTCGCTGACGGAGAAGCTCCCGTAGCCTCCTTGCCAACTGAAGTCCTTGTAATGGAATCCTTTTCTTTTGATCCAGTTGGTACTATGTGATTTCAATATTTCCATTATTTTGGCTATTGAGAGAGTGCGTGACAGTATAAATAGAACATGGACATGGTTTCCTGTTCCGTTGATGCGTAGTGGAACACATTTGTTTTTTTCCAATGTTCCGCTTATGAATTGATAGAGTTCAGTCCTGTTCTCTTTGAGAATTTCTGGGCTGTTTTTTTTGATATGCCAGACGGCATGGATGATGATTTTGGACAATGAGTGTGACATAACGTTTTTTTTTGCCGCAAATATAACTATTAAAACAATAATAAAACGTGCTAAATTGTTGTTTTTTAGTATGTTGAAAATATAGCCAGAATTGCGGAAAACATATAGATAGCAGCACAAAACATCCCAAAAACCATCCCGTCAATGAAACAAATATAAAATCAACACATCCCAAACAACCCCCGATTTCGCACAAAAACACCAAACACCTTCCAAAAGGGCCGTAGGCCTGACGTATGCCAGCCCAGGGTGAGCGCAGCGAGCCCTGGGACCCAATGAGTGAATGAAATGAACAAATTGAATGAAATGAACAAAACGACCGCATCGCAGGACACAAAAAAAATCCCGGACCGTGAAGTCCGGGATTTTGTAGTAGAATAGATTCCGAGGAATTAGCGGGCGACCGTGAATTTGCGGGTCGTCGTGCCGTTTTCGGTCTCGATTTTCACCGTATAGACACCGTTGGCGAAAGCCGTGGTGTTGATTTGGGTGTAGGTGTCGTTGGCGTCGTAAGCGCCCACCATCTGGCCCATCATGTTGAACACCTCCACGCGGTTGATGTTCTCGTTGGACGTGATGTTGAGGACGTTCTTGGCGGGGTTCGGGTAGATGCTGGTGGTCGTCTCGTGGTTGTCAACGCCCACGCCGGCGGTCACGTTGATGTCATCGACCTTCATCAAGAAGATGTTCGAAGTGTTGTAGTTTCTGAATGCGACATAGACATTCTGGCCGGCATAGTTGCCGCTGATGCTGACACTTCTCTGTTCCCATTCGTTGATTTGCAGCGTCTCGTTGAACACGCTGGTGAAAGAGCTGGGGTTCAGGGAGGTGGAGAGCATCACTTCATAGTATTCCTCTGCGTAGTTGGCATCGACGGCGGAAACAGCCCAAGTCAGGGTGGCACCGTTGCTCGGGATGACCAAGGCGGGGGTAATCAACCAGTTGTCGGGATTGAGGACGCCGTTCACGTTGCTGTAGGAGCCGGAGAGGACAAAGCCGTCGGAGCCGTTGTTGCCGCTGCCGGAGAGGTCAACATTGGAGGAGTAGTAGGAGACGGGTTCGAAGCTCGATTCCCAGCTATAGCCGTCGCCGTCCTGGTCGAGGATGGTCCAGCAAGCAGGCATGCCGCCTTCGAAGTCTTCGGTGAACGGGAGGGTTTTCGGAGCGGAGCAGTCAACGGCGGAGCCGCTCACGGCGATGTTCTTGGTGATGTTGCCGCTGGTGAGCGTCACGTTGCCGGAGTGGTTGCCGGCAGCGGTGGGATTGTAGCGGACCTGGAAGTTGCCGCCGGCAGCGGGAAGGGTGGCCGTGGCAGCGAAGGAGGTGCCGTTGGTGGAAACCTCGAAGTTGGCGGGGGCGGTCACCGTGATGTCATTGGTGAGCAGGGCGCCGATGACGTTCACGGCCTTGGGGGCGGAGGTGGTACCCATCGTGATGCTGCCGAAAGCTATGCTCTCTTCGGAAACCAACATGGTGGGGTCGTTGAGGGCGGTCAGGTTGAAGTTGTCAACGTAGAAGACGTCGCTCATTTCAAATATGCCATAGTAAAGGCCGGCACCCATAGAGGTGACTTCGACGGCAATGTACTTGGTGTTGGCCGGGATGATGGCGGTGTGGGTGGTGAAAATGTTGCCATCGGCGGGATCGTAGTTGACAGAAACCTCGTTTTGCCAGGTGAAGCTGGCGGCGCTGTTGTCGGTGGAGGAAGTACCCACGCGGAAGATGGTGGGAGCCGTTGCAGTAGAACCGAAGTAGGTGCGGTAGCCGAAGGTGAACATCATGGCGCTGTTGTTCTGGATTTCCGGCATGACAATCTTGTCGGCGGCGGCGATGTACAGGGCGAAGTCGCCGGCACCGTCAACAGAGGCCTGGGAATAGTTGGCTGGATCGTTCACCGTCCAGCAAAGAGGCGGGTAGGTGCCGGTGTTGAAGTCGTAGGTGTAGGGCAGGGTGGTGATGATGGAGTTGGCGCAGTCAACGGCCTCACCGGTCAGGGCGACGGTGTCGCTGTAGCTGGCGGATGCAATCGTCAAGTTCTGGTTGAAGGAGCCGGCGGCCGTAGGGGCGAAGCGCACGTAGATGGTGTCGTGGACCACGGTGGCGGCGTTGGCCGGGATGGTCTGCGTGGCGGCGAAGTTGGTGCCGTCGAGGGAAACCTCAAACGGGGCAGCGGTGGTCAGCGTGAAAGCCTCGTTGACGCTGATGGTGCTCAGCACCACGGTTTGGGCGTCAGTGGTGGTACCCATTTCGTTGGCGCCGAAATCCAGGGCGTCAGTGCTGATGGCCATGGAGGCGGTGGCGGTTGCAACAGTGAAGTTGTCGATGTAGAGGTAATATTGGTAGTTGCCATAGTAGTTGATGGCCACATATTTGGTGCCGGCGGGGAGCTCAACGGCGACCTCGGTCCAAGACGTCTGCACGGTCGGGTAGTCGGCCAGCACGGTGAAGCTGCTGAGGTCGGTGTTCGTGGTGGAGTACATCACCTTGAAGCTCTCGTTGGAGTTATAACCCTTGTAGAAAAAACGTGCGAGGTAGGTGTCGTTGCCGGTCAGGGTCAGTTGGGGGGTGATGAGGTACTGGTTGTAGTCGGAAGCGGAGGAGAAGCTGCTGAAGCGGAAGTCGTTGCTGCCTTCGTAGGCCTCAGCATCGGCATAGACACCGAAGCGGTCGTCGTTGGCGGGATCCATGCTCACCATGGTCCAGCAGTCGATGCTGCTCTCAAAGCCTTCGGTGAAGGGGATGGTGATGTTGCTGCAGTCGATGGCGTTGCCGGTCAGGTTGACGGTCACGTTCGTGGCACCGGTGGAGGTGAGGGTCACTGTGCCGTTGTCAGTGCCGACAGCGGTGGGGGCGTATTGTACATAGAGGGTGCCGCCAGTTGCGGCGATGGTAGCCGTGGTGCCGAAGTTGGTGCCGTCAGCGGAGACGGCGAACGGAGCCGTGGTGGTGGCCGTCACGTCGGTGGTGAGCAGGTAGTTGGTCAAAGAGACAGTGCTGTTGGCCGTGGTGCCGAGGCTCACGTTGCCGAAGTTCACTGACGTGGGGGTGGCGGAGATGGTGGGCTCCGTGGGGGTGTAAATGACCGTCATGGTGCAGGCGTCGTAGTCACCGTTGCGGGCTATGAGGAAGTGGTAGGTCCTGCCGTCGAGAAACTCGTAGTCATCGCCGCGGGTCGGGTCGATGCTTTCGCCGGCAATCCACACTCTGTCGCCCGGCGTGGGGTTGGTGATGCAGAAGTCGTAGATGCCGGCCGGAATGGTGATGGTGGCCGTCCCGTCCATCACGATGTTGGAGGTGGTCAGGCTGCCGTCGGCATTGACGGGAACTTTGTACTCGAATTCCGCATAGACGGACGCGGGGGCGTCGCCGCTTGTGGTCAGGGGACCGGTTTCCGGGATCACGGTGCCGTAGGTGTTATGGTCAGCGTCCAAAAGGAGCTGGTAGCCGGAACCGTCCTCCCACACATCGTGGGCCTCCAAAATGATTGTCACTTGTGCTTTCGCACAGAATGTCAGCGCTATGAACGCGACAAACAAAGTAAAAATCTTTTTCATTTTTTTGTGGTTTTGATTAATAATATAGGTTTGTTTAATGTCCAATCTAATCCAATAGAATAATCAAACGGCAAAAATACAATTTTTTTTAATACGTTGTGTCTTTGATTTTCAAATTTTAGTGCATTAATATGCATCAACCATAATGCTAATCCATTGGCAAGATTATTATGATTTGTGAGCAGGGATTGTCAAAAAAAGCGTGATTCTGCTGTCGGGATATGTCCGTATTTTGTGTATGTTTGCGCCCTTAAAAAATAAAGATGAAAATGCAGGAGACTCGCTTGCTTACGATTTCGCAAATTCGTGAATGTGAACGGTTTACGATGGATCGTCGCGGCATATCCTCCCTGGAACTCATGGAGGATGCAGGACGCGCCTGCGCCGACAAGCTGGTGGAGGAGACTTGGTTCCGCAGCTTCGGGCGGATTTTCGTCTATGCCGGCACCGGCAACAACGGTGGCGACGGCGTGGTGGCTGCCATAGCCCTGATAGAGAACTACCACATAGACAGCGAGGTCGTACTCGTCGTTTGCGCCCATGAAAACGCCCGCTACAGCGAGGAGATGACCCGTCAGCTCGGTCGATGGGCGGAGGTGGTGAAACAGCATGAGAATGCCGGAACGGTCCGTTTCTCCACGGAAAACCCGCCTGCAGCAACCTCCGACGACCTGATCGTGGATGCCCTGTTCGGCATCGGCCTCAACAAGCCGGTGACGGGCTTCTTCGCGGAGGTGATCCGCCACATCAACGACTCCGAGGCATACGTCGTCTCCATCGACACGCCTTCCGGCTTGTTCGCCGACGCGCACACGCCGGACAGCAGCGCGGTAGTGGTCGCCGACAAGGTGCTGAGCATCCAGTTCCCGAAAACCGCCTTCCTGCTGCCCGAAAACGCCCCGTTCTGCGGCGAGGTCGAGGTGGTCGATATCGGCATGGAAGCACCTGAAAGCCTGGACGATACGAAACGCAGACTCGTTGCAACGGAGGCTATTTCGCTCCTGCTGCGTCCGCGCCCACGACACGCGCACAAGGGCACGTTCGGGCATGGGCTTTTGGTGGCCGGCAGCCGGCAGATGCCCGGTGCGGCGGTGCTGGCGGCCACGGCGGCCATGCGCGGCGGCATCGGAAAGCTTACGGTGCACACCCCGGCGTCGGTGCGCGACATCCTGGCGGTCGCCCTGCCCGAGGCCATCCACCATATCGACGAGAACGAGCAGATTGTCAGCCGCATCGACTGGAACACGCTGCCGGAGAACATCGGCGCGGTGGCGATGGGGCCGGGCTTGGGAACGGCGAGGCAGACCGTCTCGGCCATGAAGGACATCCTCGACACGGTAAAGTCGCCCATGGTGCTCGATGCCGATGCACTCAACATGCTGGCGGAGAACAAGACTTGGATGGCTTTTCTTCCGCCGTACAGCATCCTGACCCCGCATTTCGCGGAGTTCGAGCGACTCGCTGGCAAACCCTCCGACGATTTCGACCGTCTGGAAAGGGCGAGGGAGTTCGCCCAGCGCTACACGGTGGTGCTGGTCCTCAAGGGGCATCACACGCTGGTGACGCTGCCCGACGGACGGCAGTTCTTCAACACCACGGGCAATTCGGGCATGGCCACGGCCGGCAGCGGCGATGTGCTCACCGGACTGCTCCTGTCGCTCCTCGCGCAAGGCTACGCGCCTGAGCACGCAGCCCTGTTAGGTGTCTGGCTCCACGGTGCCGCCGGCGATGCTTATACCCGCGAGCACACCGCCCAAACGCTCGTCGCCTCCGACCTCCCGAAACACTTCTCCGAAGCGTTGCAGGATTTGAGCTTGGAACTTAGAACTTAGAATTTTGAAACTTGAAACTTGAAACCTGAAACTTGAAACCTGAAACTTTGATAAATATGGTAACGATAAAACAGACAATTCTCCCCATTGTAATGCTGATGTTTGCGCTGACGAGCCAAGCGCAGGTGAACATCCATATCGACATCAAAGGCGACAAAACCTACGATTCCGTCTTTGTGAAGAGCGAGGCTAAGTTGCAAACCAAGAAGTATTTGAGTGCGCCGTTCGGCAGTTCGGTGAACCTGCAGGACAAAGAGTCGCTGAAGCCGGGCCAGTACCAGATTTTGGGCGACAGCACTTTCCTCGGGGTGATCCTCATACCATCGGAGAAGAACCAGAAATTCTCGCTGACAATTGACGGGGAAGACGTCATCTTCGCCAATTCCAAGGAAAATACGGGCTATTACGATTATTTGAAGGGGATTGCGAAGTTCAACGAGCGTTTGGATTCGTTAGACAGGGAGTTCAAGAAGGCGCAGCAGAGTATGCCGCAGTACATGATGAAGGTCTTCGTGGATTCGCTTTCGGCGAATGCGCGCCGCATCAACGAGGAGATGCGCCATTATCAGCGGAACTATGCCGCCGCCCATCCGAACACGCTGTTGGGTTCCGTGGTGGCCACATCCACGTTCCTTGAGGACCCGCCGCAGGAGGTTCTCGCCAACCGCCAGATGTTCCAGAAATATTATATAGAGCATTTCTTCGACAACTTCGCTTGGAAAGATCCGCGTATCTTCAACACGGTGGTGGTGGAACAGAAACTCAAGGAGTTCTGCAATATGATTTACCAGCTTGACAATCCCGAATACGACTCACTCATCGTGGCGACACTGAACAAGGCCAAGGTGAACCAGACCTCCTACGAGTATCTGTTTGACGCGCTGGAATATGTGCTCGGCCTCAACATCTCGCCCTACAAAGTGGAGCACACCTATATCGCCATGCTGAAGGATGCATTGACGTATCCGAAATTGGATGAGAATCGCACTCGTCGATATACCAGGGAGTTGGGCTTCATCGACAAGAACCACGCCGGCGACACAATCCCCAACTTCAACATGGTGCTGGCCAACGGCGACACGGTTTCCATGTATGACATTCAAAGCGAATATACGTTGCTGTATCTCCAGCATCCCACCTGCCCGACCTGTCACCAGGTGCGCAATCGGATGAAGGACTTCGACAAGCTCAACCGTGCCATCGAGTCCGGAAAGCTGAAGGTCGTGATGGTCTATTTCGAGGACGACCCGCAGGTCTGGAGCAACTACATACGCTCCGCCGAGGCCAATCCGAAATACCTGCAAGGCTGGAACTTCGACCAAACCATCGACGACAAAAACCTCTTCGACACCCGCACCATCCCCTACATGTTCCTCCTCGACAAAGACAAGAAAGTCATCAAGAAGGACCTCCTCGTGAACGAAATCGAACCCTACATGGACTATCTCAGAATCTATTAACTATGACTATAACTTAGAACTATAACTATGACTTAGAACTATAACTATAACTTAGAACTATAACTATAACTTAGAACTATAACTATAACTTAGAACTATAACTATAACTTAACCCATTAACCCATAACCCATTAACCGACTAACCCATTAACCCATCAACAAATATGACCGAAAACCTTTTTATGTTAATCTTCATCGTGGTCATCGCGTTTCTGCTGTTTTTCGACCTCGGTGTTTTCCACAAGAAAGACCATGAAGTGACCTTCAAGGAGTCTGCCGGCTGGACGGGCGTCTGGGTGGGCCTTTCGTTGCTGTTCTTCCTGTTCATCCGTTTTCAGGGCGACACGGTGGTGGACGTGCACGACAAGGAACACTTCGTGGCGCAGAACGAGCTGTACGAGCACGGCGTGACCTACGATGACGCGGCCTCCTGGGAGGACAACGTGAAGCGCTACAACAAACAGCTTTCGTTGGAGTATCTCACTGGTTATCTGATTGAATTGTCGCTCTCCATCGACAACGTGTTCGTCATGATCATGATATTCCTCTCCTTTGGGGTGGAGCGCCAGTTCTATCACCGGGTGCTTTTCTACGGCATTCTCGGCGCCATCGTGCTGCGTTTCATCTTCATCTTTGCCGCGGGTGCCCTCATCCAGAAGTTCCACTGGATACTTTTCATTTTCGGCGCGTTCCTGATTTATTCTGGCGTCAAGATGTTTCTCGACCGGAACAAGAAGGAGAGCATCGACGTGGAGCACCATCCGGTGGTGAAGTTCCTGACCAAGCGGAAGTTGAGCACGCCCAAATTCGACGGACACAACTTCTTCACGAAAGTGGATGGACGTTGGCTTTGCACGCCGCTGTTCGTGGTGCTGATGATCATCGAGTTCTCCGACATTATCTTCGCATTCGACTCCATCCCGGCCATCTTCTCGGTCACGCACGATCCGCATATCGTCTTCTTTTCCAACATTTTCGCTATACTCGGCCTGCGGTCGATGTTCTTCATGTTGGAGAGCATCATGGACAAGTTCGCCTATCTGCGCATCGGTCTCTCCGCGTTGCTGACGTTCATCGGCGTGAAGATGTTCCTGCCGTTGGTCGGCGTTGAGGTAGGCATTGCGGCCTCGCTGATTGTCATCGTCTCCATTCTGACCCTCAGCATCGTGCTTTCCGTGCTATTCCCGCCGAAGAAGAAGGAAGAGAAATTAGCATAGGATTCTGTCTTACAAGTAGTTAAAATTGAAAATTGATTCATCAAAATAATATAAGTAAATGACCACAGCCGATCAAATCAAAGCGGTTCAAACGAGGCTCAGTGAGCTAAGGAGGTATCTTTGACGTAGATGCCAAAGAACAGGAAATCAAAGAGAAAGAGAAAATAACCCAACAGGATGGTTTTTGGGATGACCCGAAAGCCGCCGAGAAGCTGCTGAAAGAGATCAGCGGCATCAAAGCGTGGGTGGCCGACTATTATAAGGCTGCCGAACTGAACGACGAGTTGTTGGTAGTCAGTGAGTTTCAGCAGTCGGGCGATGCCACCGAGGCGGAACTTGACGAGGCTTACGCCAAGACGATGGATGCCGTGGAGAAATTGGAGTTCAAGAACATGATGCGCGACGAGGAGGACTCGTTGAGCGCGATTGTGAACATCAATTCGGGTGCCGGCGGCACGGAGAGTTGCGACTGGGCCGAGATGCTCCTTCGCATGTATATGCGTTGGGCCGAGCGGCATAATTTTGCCGTGAAGCTCATCGACCGCCAGGAGGGCGACTCGGCGGGCATCAAGTCCGCCTCCATCGAGATTGAGGGCCCATACGCCTACGGCTACCTCAAGAGCGAGAACGGTGTGCACCGCTTGGTGCGCATCTCCCCGTTCGATGCGGCGGCGCGTCGCCACACTTCCTTCGCGTCGGTTTTCGCCTATCCCATCGTCAACGACGACATCGAGATCACGGTCAACCCGGCCGACATCTCGTGGGACACCTACCGCAGCAGCGGCCCGGGCGGACAGAACGTCAACAAGGTGGAGACGGCCGTGCGCCTGCACCACCATCCCACCGGCATTATCATCGAGTGCCAGATCACGCGCTCGCAGTCGCAGAACCGCGAGAAAGCCATGCAGATGCTGAAGTCGCAACTCTACCAGATCGAACTGGAGAAGAAGCGCGAGAAGATCAATGAAATCGAGAGCGCTAAAAAACGGATAGAGTGGGGCAGCCAGATTCGCAGTTACGTGATGCAGCCCTACAAGCTGGTGAAGGACCTGCGCACGCAGTACGAGACCGGCAACGTCAACGCGGTCATGGACGGCGACCTTGACGGTTTCATCAAAGCCTATCTGATGCAGTTCCATTAAACTATCTAATGAATTATAAACAAGTTAAAATGTCAAATATGAAATCGTACTCATTTTTTTTGATCGCGGCGTGTCTTCTTTGTCCCGTCACAATCCTTGCTCAACTCGGCAACCGTTATGCCAGCATGGTGTTTGAAAACGTAACGACAACCACTGAAATCCCCTTCAGCAGTGCCGTGGGGGTGGATCAAATATTGCCCACTACACTTTACCTCGATTTCTACGAACCTGCTGGAGACACACTTTCTGCCCGTCCGTTAGTGATTACTGTTTTCGGAGGCGCGTTCGTGGTGGGCAGCAGAGACTGGTGCGACATGGTGGAATACTGCACTCGTTTTGCCAAACACGGATATGCAGCGGCTTCCATTGACTACCGCCTGCTTCCGATACTGTCTGTCAGCGCGAGTTCCCTTATCCGAAACGCCTATATGGCCTCCCAGGATGTGAATTCCGCCATTCGCTATTTCAAGGCACATTGTCAAGAATATCGTATTGACACGAACAATATATTCCTCTTGGGCAACTCCGCCGGCTCCATCGCCACCCTAAACGAGATTTTCATGTCGGCGGGGGAAAGACCTTCTGAAACATTTGAGTTTCCCGATTTGGGGCCGATAAACAGCTCCGGATATGACGAATACTACGGTTTCTCATCCAAAGTGGCGGGCGCGGTGACACATTGGGGAGGCGTGCTTGATGTTGATGTCGTTGACCTTGAGGAATATGTCCCTCTTTGCATGATTCATGGCACTGTTGACAATGTGGTGCCCTATGATTCCGGATTTTGCTATTCCTCTCTGCCGTTGTCGATTTTCCCGTACATGTACGGCTCGTACGCTATCGCAGACCGCCTTTCAGACCTTGGCATTACCGACTACGAGTTTCACCCGTTCGAGGGAGAGGCACATAATTTCTATATTTCGGAGAGCGGCGACCTTGACATGGATAAATTCAACACCTGTTTCAATATCGCCCGGAATTTTTTGTACAACCATCTGGACTTTCATTCGACAACCGGGGTGCACCAATATGCCGCCGATAATATCAGGATATACCCTAATCCTGCTTCTGATATGCTGTTTGTTGAGGTGAAAGGAGGTGAGGGAATCGCGAATGTTGTGTTGTGCGACATGCAGGGGCGGATTGTAGAGGAGAGTAATGGTTCCTCCATCTCTCTCGGCCATTTGCCTTCGGGTGTGTATGTCGTGAATGTGACAGATTCAAACGGCAGCAAATTCAACCAAAAAGTGATTGTCAAATAGCAAATTTCTGAAAAAATCGTACTTTTGCTGCTTGTTAATTCAAAGCGGAATGGTTAAAGACAAAAAAGGAATGTATCTGCCTGTTGTTGAGGAGTTTTACTCGCTTCAGGGCGAAGGCTACCACACGGGGAAGGCGGCCTGGTTCGTGCGTGTGGGCGGGTGCGAGGTCGGTTGTTCGTTCTGTGACGAGATGCGCACGTGGGACGCGTCCAAGTACCCGATGGTGGATGTCGATGACATTGTGGCGAGGGCCGCGCAGAAGCCCGCCCGCGCCGTGGTGGTCACCGGCGGCGAGCCCATGCTTTACAACATGGACTACCTATGCGCCAGAATGCACGAGCGCCAGATCCACTGCTTCCTCGAAACCTCCGGTTCCAAGCCGATCTCCGGCGAATGGGACTGGATATGCCTGTCACCGAAATATGGTGCCGCGCCCACACCGGACGCGCTCGCCAAAGCCAACGAACTCAAAGTCATCATCGGCAGCGAGGAGGATTTCGAGTGGGCGGAGGAGAACGCAAAGAAAGTGTCGGGCAGATGCCTGCTGCTGCTCCAGCCCGACTGGAACCGCTGCAACGTCATCATGAGCCGTCTGGTGAACTATGTGCTTGAGCACCCGAAATGGCGCGTCTCCCTGCAGTCGCATAAGTACATGCAAATTCTGTAACTTTAGAACTTGGAAATATGGAACGGGATAACCACGAAGTGAGCCTTAGGGAGCTGATTGGCCGGTTTGTGAGCCAGTCGGGGAAGCAGCATTTGATGGACAAGCAGCTGCTCTTCGACCGTTGGCCGGAGTATGTGGGTACGATTTGCGCCCAATTCTCGAAATGCGTGGACCTTCGCAACGGCATACTCTACGTCCGCGTCCAGAATGCCGCGCTGAAATTCGAGTTGTTTGGACATAAGTCGCAGATAATCAAAAAAATGGAAACCGACTTCGGCCCCATGGTCCGCGACATCATCTTCAAACCCTAAACCTCCTAAACCTCCTAATCCCCTAACCTCTTAATCCATTAACCCAAAACCCCAGCAATATGAGAATAGGAATGACAGAAATCATCATCATCGCCCTGATTGTCCTGCTGCTGTTCGGCGGCAAGAAGATTCCCGAACTGATGAGCGGTTTGGGCAAAGGGGTACGCTCCTTCAAGGACGGCATGGACGGCAAGGAGGAAAAGAAGCCGGAGAATCCGATGCCGGAGACGAAGGACGAAAGCAAGCCCGAATAGATGTCCGACACGGCGGAGAACAAGTCGTTTTGGGACCATTTGGAGGATTTGCGCGGCAGCCTGATTCGCATCGTGGTGGCCGTGTTCGGATTCTCTGTTTTGGCGTTTTGTTTCAAAGATTTGCTTTTCAAGGTCGTGCTGGCGCCGAAAGACTCCAATTTTTTCATGTACAAGCTCTTCGGCGGCAGCGATTTTTCCCTGAACCTGATGAACACGGGGCTCACGGAGCAATTCATGATTCATCTGAAGACGGCCTGCGCTTTCGGGGTGCTTTTGGCCTCGCCCTACATCATCAAGGTGCTGTTCGACTTCATTCGTCCGGCGCTTTATGAAGAGGAGAAGCGACACTCCGTCAGTCTTGTAGCGGCGGCCTACGTCATGTTTCTTATTGGCGTGGCGGTCAACTATCTGTTCGTTTTTCCGTTGACCTTGCGGTTCTTGGGTACTTATCAGGTGAGCGATGAGGTTCGCAACATGCTTACCCTCCAGTCCTACATGGACACGCTGCTGACGATGTGCATGGTGTTCGGCATCGTTTTCGAAATTCCGGTCATCAGCTGGCTGCTGGCGCGTTTCGGGCTGCTAAAAGCCGAATGGATGACGAGGTACCGTCGCCATGCGGTGGTGGCCATCCTCGTTCTGGCCGCCGTCATCACACCTACCGGCGACGCGTTCACGCTACTCATCGTCTCTCTCCCGATATGGCTGCTCTACGAGCTGAGCGTGCTGGTGGTGCGGCATGAGGAACGAAACCTGCGTGCCGTATGCGACATTGAACGTAAATAAAATGTATTTTTGCACGTTTTTTTGAACAATCATAAATTGTTAATATGCTCAAAAACAAAAAGATAGTGATTGTCATGCCTGCGTATAATGCGGAGCAGACGTTGAAGCAGACGTACGACGAGATTCCTTTCGACATTGTGGACGAGGTTATTCTGGTCGATGACTGCTCCTCCGACGACACCGTCGGGAAAGCGCACGAACTCGGTATCAAACATGTTCTGCGTCACGACCGCAACAAGGGCTACGGCGCGAACCAGAAGACCTGCTACAATAAGGCGCTCGAACTCGGGGCCGACGTGGTCATCATGCTTCACCCGGACTACCAATATACCCCGATGCTAATCGAGTCTATAAGCTACATGATTGTCAATGGGTTGTATCCCGTGGTACTGGCGTCGCGCATCCTCGGCAACGGTGCCTTGAAAGGCGGAATGCCGCGCTACAAGTACTTCTTCAACCGCTGCCTGACCTGGTTCCAAAACCTGATGACCGGACAGAAATTGTCGGAGTATCACACGGGCTACCGCGCCTTCACCCGCGAAGTGTTGGAGAAGGTGCCGTTCATGCAAAACTCCGATGATTTTGTGTTTGACAATCAGATGCTTGCGCAGATTATCTACGCCGATTTTGACATCGGCGAGATCACCTGTCCGACGAAATACTTCCCGGAGGCCTCTTCTATCAACTTCCGGCGCAGCTGCCGCTATGGTTTCGGTGTCCTGCACACCTCCGTGCAGTTCCGCCTGCAGAAATGGCATCTCGGCCGTTTCCGCATTTTCGAGAACCTTTAAGCTCTTGGCCTTTCGTCAGATGTGGGCTATTCAGTACGTAAACACGGCCACCTTTCCGCATTGTTTCAGGAAATCAGAAAGGGTTTGCTTGGCTTTAGCTTCGGCTTTTGTACGGTTTTCAGGAGTGTCGTAGCGATTCTTGATTTTCTTCTCCACACGCTGTATCAGCGGTTTGGCATCGTATTGCACCGCATTCTCCTCGCTTTCACTGTCTGACTTGAACCACGCGGAGAGGGTCGATTGGGTGAATTGCACGTCGGGGAGGCACACAAATACGGTGTCACTATTCTCTTTCGGCCGGTATTGCACTTTGTCCATGTCTAAGGTCAGGCTGACTTGCTGTCTGAGAATTTGCACACAGTCGTGTCTCTTTTTGAAGAGTCCGTTGTCTTTGCCAAGCACGGAACTGCCGATGCCGCTGCCGTAGAAGGAGTCTTTGGCATAGTCTTCCGTGACGGTGGTGTAGAGATATAGGATACCTATGGGTCGGGTGCTTTCGATGACCGTCGGCGTGTCCCTCAAGGTCATTTCGTCCGGGGTCTTTTGATGGGCCAGTCGGCTCAGCAGCACGACCCCTGCGATCAGCAGGACGATGACGATGGCGTATTTGAGGATTTTATTGTTCATTTTTCTTGATTATTTGCGTTCTTTTGGCGCTGTGGCCACACACTGTGCTACGCTTGTGTGCAATCAAAAGTCGCCATACACAGGGTGCAATCCTATGGCGGTGAGCAGGGAGGTGAAGACGGTTTCGGTGTTGTGGGTGAGTTCGTCGGCGAGCTGGGCTTGGAGTTCCTTGTCTTGGTTCACCACTTCGTCGAAGGCCATGGACTTGATCTGCTGGATGGTGCTTTCGCCGACTTTGTCGCGGAGGCCGGTGGAAAGGGTGACGATTTCGTCCTGGTTGGTGACGGGGTTGTAGGATTTGTCTATGATTTTCGGTTTGGGCAGGGTGATGCGGATGGAGTCTCCGGAAAGGAACTCGATGTCGCTGTCTTTCAGTTCGTTGAGGTCTATCCCGTAACGGATGGTCACGTCAACGGGAATGACGGCTAAGCGCCGGCCCAGTTTCCATTTGGCGGGGTTGAGAGTGGCGATGTTTGTCTCGGAGTCGTAGATGCCCATTTTGCGGATGGTCACTTCGGTGGTGGCGATTTGCGACTGCGCCTGAAGCATTCCGACAATCTCCTGCTTGGTGGGGGGCTTTTTCTCCGTCGGCTTCTTTTCCGGCCAAAGAAGGACGGTCGCCAAGACGGCGATGCTTAGCCCGAGAATAATCCAGTATTTCTTGTTCATAAAAATTGTTGCGCTGTTGCGCTATTGTTGGTCTTTGAGGAACTCGTTGAGCGCTTTTTTGCTGCTCTCGAACTCGAATACGCTGTTGAGCAGGTAATATTTTTCTTTTTCCACGCAGTGGTTGTAAGCGCTCTTGGCGAAGTCAAGCTTGGAGTTTTCGTAGTCAAAGGCGCGGCAAATTTGCTCTATCTGACTTACATTCAGCAGATTGTTAGCAAGAACTTGTTTTGCGGTGTTCAACTTGGTGGTTTCGAACGATTCGCTCTTGATGAGCATCAGGGCTTGTTGGAAGTCGGGATCCGGCATGGCGGCATCCTCGATGACCGTGACGGTTTGGTTAGGCTGCGGGGTGGGGTAGGGCTGCTGGGGCGGATAGTTGCCGTATTGGCCGGGTGCATATCCGTGGTAGCCCGGAACGTTCTGCTGCACGGAGGCGTAATAGACTACTGCCTCGGGACGAGGCACGCCGTGGCCCAAGGAGATGCCGTAAAGATGTCGCTGGTTATCCACCCAATAGGAATTGTTGGAACGCTGTAGCCTCACCGTCTGGCCGACAGTGTGGTGGTCGATGTCGTCGATTTCCACGCGCAGGTAGTGCTCGCCCTCCGGAATGGCCTCCACCTTGATGGACATGACCGATTTCTCGTTCTGGAGCATGTCATCGAGGAAGAGCCAGAACGCCTGGTGGTCGGAAGAGATGGTCATGGAAGTCATCTGCGGGCGTTGCGAAATGCGCGGCCGCTGCGCCGCGATGTCGTTTGTCACCATCACAAAGACAAACAAAATGCTGATTATTAATGTTTTATGCATGCTTATTGTTATTGTTATTGTTATTGTTTTAAGTTATAGTTATAGTTATAGTTTTAAGTTATAGTTATAGTTATAGTTTTAAGTTATTGTTATAGTTTATAGTTATAGTTCAAAGTTCAAAGTTCAAAGTTCTGAGTTCAAAGTTCTGAATTCTAAGTTCTTGTCCCTAAGTTCAAAGCCTATCGGTAAAGATACCGTTTGATGCTGTTCTTGGGCGTTTTTTCGAATTCTTGGATATGCACCTCCACCTCGTTGATTTGTTCGTAGGCGGCGAGGCTCTTGTTGACCTCTTTCCGTACATTGTCCAACGCGGCGGCCACGCCTTCCGAGTTCAGTCCTGCGGCATCGCAGGCGTCGATGTCGGGGTGAATCAGTGCCACAATCTTGTTTTCGCGTTGGATGACGATGCTTTCCATCACGAAGGGCATGTTGTTGAGCTTGTCTTCGATTTCTTCGGGGTAGATGTTTTGTCCGTTCGGGCCAAGCAGCATCGTTTTGCAGCGTCCTTTGATGAAGATGTTGCCGTTTTCATCAACATAGCCGAGGTCGCCGGTGCGGAGCCATCCGTCGTCGGTGAAGCTGGCCTTGGTCGCCTCCTCATTCTTGTAGTAGCCGAGCATCACATTGTCGCCGCGGACCACGATTTCGCCCACGCCCTGGTCGTTGACGTTGTCGATGCGGACTTCCATGTTGTCGAGGATGCGGCCGCAGCTGGACGGGATGAACTGTTTCCAGTGCGAGTAGGAGATCAGCGGGGCGGTTTCGGTCATGCCGTAGCCGATGGTGAAGGGAAGTTTGATTTTGCGCAGGAATTTCTCGACTTCCGCGTTCATGGCTGCACCGCCGACGATGATTTCCTCAAACGACCCGCCGAACACGCCGACCAGTTTCTTGCGGATCTGGCTGAGCAGCACGTCGTCAAGGTAGGGGACTTTCAGCACCCAGTTCATGGGCGGTTTGGCAATCATGGGCTGGATTTGACGGCGGTAGATTTTTTCGATGATGAGGGGCACGCTCAGGATGAGGGTGGGTTTTATTTCGGCAAAGGCAGAGAGAAGCACTTTCGGTGTCGGTGTCTTGGTGATGAAGTAGGTGTGGCCGCCGATGGTGGAGTTGCCGAGGAAGTCGAAGGCGCAACCATAGGCGTGGGCCAGCGGGAGGAAGGTCACCATACGGTCGCCGGCGAACAGCAGGTGTTGCGAGGGGTTGCCGGCGGCGTAGGCGTGGTGGCCGAAGATGGCGTTGGAGGCGAGTGCGCGTCCGGTGGTCATCACGCCCTTGGAGAATCCGGTGGTGCCGGAGGTATAGTTGATGGAGGCGATTTCCTCGTTGTCCTTGTAGTCGTAGCGGATGCTGTCGGGGAAGAATTTTCCGCCGAATTTTGCGTCGAACAGCCGTTGGATGGCCTCCGGGGCGATGATGGTTTTGGGCAGCGAGAAGCGGATGCCGTTTTCTTCGTCCACGATGGGGAGTGCGGACTCGATGACGGCGAGCGGCCGGAAGTCGGTGAGGGAGATGACGGCCCTGACGTTGCCTAACTCGTTCTCGTCAAGGTGGTCCCAGTAATAGTCGCCGGAGAAGAGCAGCTTGGAATCCGAGTGCTTGATAATGTGGTGGACGTTCTCTGGGCGGAAGTCCTGCAGGATGGGCACGATGACGGCGCCGTAGGTCACGGTGGCGATGTAGGCGACGGCCCAGTGGGTGCTGTTGCGTCCGATGAGCGACACTTTGTCGTTCTTCTGGATGCCGCACTGCTCGAAGAGGATATGCAGTTTTTCCACCTTTTCGGCCACTTGTCCGTAGGTGAGTGTATATTTGGTTTCGTAGTCGGTGAAGGCTTCCAAGTCCCAGTTGCGTCGGAAAGAATCCTCAAACAGTCGTACAAAATTCTCTTTAATCATTTTTCTTGCTTTATCTTTTGAAAATCTATCTTTTTAATTGTCAAACGTTTGCTTTGGCATGGAAGCGGAAAACGCTTTCAGCCTTTCAAGCTGCAAAGTAAGTAATTTTTTTTAATTGGCCGTAATGTCGGGGCAAGAAAAAAGGGGCTTCGAGGTCGAAGTCCCTTGTATGATGGTGTAAGAAAAAGTCCGATGGGTTAGCCGTTGAAGACTTTGTCGAGGCTGACTCCGCGCACTTGGGCCACGGTGTAGGCGTCGCGCATTTTGGCGAGGGCGCCGATGGTGGCTTTGACCACGCTGTGGGGGTTGGAGGAGCCTTTGGATTTGGCGAGCACGTTCTTCACGCCCACGCTCTCGAACACGGCGCGCATGGCACCGCCGGCGATGACACCGGTACCGGGGGCGGCGGGTTTCATGAAGACGTTGGCACCGCTATACTTGCCGTCGGAGGCGTGCGGGATAGTGCCTTTGAGGATGGGAACCTGGATGAGGTTCTTTTTCGCGTCTTCCACGCCCTTGGAGATGGCGGTCGAGACTTCGCGGGCCTTACCAAGACCATAGCCTACGATACCGTTCTCATTACCAACGACCACGATGACGGCGAAGCTGAAGATTCGGCCACCCTTGGTGACTTTGGTGACTCTGTTGGTAGCGACCACGCGCTCTTTGAGCTCCAGGTCAGCTGCTTTCACTTTCTTGATATTTTCGTTAGCCATAGTGTTGATGTTTAAAATTTAAGACCACCTTCTCTGGCTGCGTCGGCCAGGGATTTTACTCTACCATGATACAGATAACCGTTGCGGTCGAACACCACTTCGGTGATGCCGGCGGCGAGGGCGCGGGAGGCGATTTCCTTGCCCACGAGTTTGGACTTCTCGCACTTGGTCATCTTCTGGGCGGCGATGTCGGGCAACTTGGAGGATGCGGACACGAGGGTTACGCCGGCTTCGTCGTCAATAACTTGAACGTAAATGTCGCGGTTGCTTCTGAAAACGGACATTCTGGGGCGTACCGGAGTACCGCTGACGATCTTGCGAATGCGGTTTTTGATCCTTTTTCTTCTATATTCTTTCTTGTTGTAAGCCATAATATCAAATTTTGACGATTATTTTTCAGCCGACTTGCCGGCTTTCTTTCTAACATATTCTCCTTCGAAGCGAATACCTTTGCCCTTGTAGGGTTCGGGTTTGCGGTAGGAGCGGATTTTGGTGGCCACCTGGCCCAACAGCTGTTTGTCGATGCAGTTCAGGATGATGATCGGGTTCTTACCTTTCTCGTTGATGGTCTGCACGGTGATTTCCTTCGGGAAGTCGAACAGGATGTTGTGGGAGTAGCCCAGGCCCATGTCGAGTTGGTGGTCGCCCTTGGCTTCGGCCTTGTAGCCGACGCCGATGACTTCCATCTTCTTGGTGAAGCCTTGGGAGACGCCCGTGATCATGTTGTTGAGCAGGGCTCTGTAGAGGCCGTGCATGGAGCGGTCGCGCTTGGAGTCGCTCGGGCGTTTCACATGGAGGTGTCCGTCTTCAATTTCGAACGTGATGCGTTCATCGACATACTGTTGCAGTTCGCCTTTCGGGCCCTTCACAGTCACGATGTTTGACTTCTCGTCTCTTTTCACTTCAACCCCTGCGGGGATGGCGATTTGTAATTTTCCTATTCTTGACATAACGTTTCCTCCTTCTTAGCTGATGTAACATACTACTTCGCCGCCGACGTTCTGGGCTTTGGCTTCCTTATCGGTCATCATGCCGTGGGAAGTGGAGATGATGGCGATGCCGAGGCCGTTCAACACGGAGGGCAGTTCCTTGGCGCCCACGTATTTGCGGAGGCCGGGACGGCTGACGCGCTTGATCTCGCTGATGGCGGACTGTTTGGTTGCGGGATGGTATTTCAAAGCGATCTTGATCGTTTTGGGCAGGGTATCATCCACAAATTTATAGTTCAAGATATAACCTTTGTCGAAAAGGATCTTGGTTATAGCTCTTTTCTCGTTGGAAGCGGGGATTTCGACCACTTCGTGATGCGCGCGGATGGCGTTTCTCAAACGAGTCAAATAATCTGAAATGGGATCGGTATTCATAATTTAATCTTCTTCATTTAGGTTACCAACTTGCTTTTTTTACTCCGGGGATCTTGCCGGCGAGTGCCAACTCTCTGAAGTCGATACGGGAGAGGCCGAACTGGCGCATGTAGCCTTTCGGGCGGCCGCTCAGCTTGCAGCGGTTGTGCATGCGGATCGGGTTGGAGTTCGGGGGTAATTTCTGAAGCGCGATGTCGGCTGCCTTCTTGGCATCGTAATCATCGCCTTTCATGATTTTCTTCAGTTCTGCGCGTTTCGCCGCGTATTTAGCGACCATTTTCGCTCTTTTGATTTCTCTTGCTTTTAAAGATTCTTTTGCCATGATTACTTACTTTTGGTTTTTGAAGGGTAAGCCGAATTCTTTCAACAGGGCGAGGCATTCCTTGTCGTTGTGAGCCGTGGTCACGAAGGTGATGTCCATACCGTTGATCTTCAGAACTTTGTCGATGTCGATTTCGGGGAAGATGATCTGTTCGGGAATACCGAGCGTATAGTTGCCGCGTCCGTCGAACCCTTTGTCGCTGATGCCGCGGAAGTCGCGGATACGGGGGATGGAGACGGTGATGAGGCGGTCGAGGAACTCATACATGCGGTCGCCGTGGAGGGTCACGCGGACGCCGATGGGCATCCCTTTTCTCAACTTGAAGTTGGAGA
>JAFXPL010000034.1 GCA_017527945.1 Bacteroidales bacterium
CGAAGGCGACACCCTGTTCATCTGGAGTTGCACAGGTATGGGCCTCCCCTTGGTCATCACCGCCGACACCGGCAATTTCAACATGACATTTGCCTGTCCAAGCCTTGCCGTCCAACTCGTCACGCACTCAGCCGCGAGCAATGGCTTCCGGGCTCACTACACCACGCACTACTCCGAATTCTGTAGTGGCACGCAGATGTTCACCAACGCCACGGGCAACATCACCGACGGCAGCGGCGACTTAGAATACAGCAATTTCTCCAACTGCCGTTTCCGCATAATGCTCAACAACAGTTACTCGGCTATCGGCTTCCATATCAACTCGCTGGATCTTGAGGAGGGACACGACTATCTCAGCTTCTACGACAACACCGTGACGGCGGCGAACCATCTGCTGACGCTTACCGGCCACATCAGCGATTCGGACTTCGTACTGAACACCCGCCGCCTGACTCTCGTCCTGGAAACGGATGAGAGCGGCAGGGATGCCGGCTTCGACATCGACTATGCAGCCGGATACGTCGGCATCGACCAGCACACGGCCGACGGGTTGCGCGTCTATCCCAACCCCGTTACCGACCATGTCACCATCGACAGTCCCGGTCCCGTCTCCCTCGTGGAGGTGCTCAACGCGGAGGGTCGCCTCATATACACCGATAACCCTGGGAACGAGCACTTTGAGATTTCCACAGCTGGGTGGTCGGCCGGAGTCTATTTCCTGACGGCACGCACCGGCGACCAGCTCCTGACTCGGAAAATTGTCAAGTGGTAACGACCGAAATCACGCGTTCCTCGACATAGGGAACAAACATCCTTTTGTATTCATATTTTGTGTACCTTTGCCGCAAATTCTGAAGATAGAAAAAACACCAAAAAATATAGCATGAAGAATACACCTATTCCCGCAGAGATTGTGGACAAGAAAGTCGCCGAGAGCGGCATCAGCAGTGTTGGCAAGGCCTCCATCCGTGAGGTGAAAAGACTGATCAACGAAATCGAGCAGGCCTCCGGCAAGGAGTTCGTGCGCATGGAGATGGGCATCCCTGGACTGCCGCCGTGCCACGTGGGCGTGGAGGCGCAAATCGAAGCTCTGAAGAAGGGCGTCGCTGCCATCTATCCCGACATTGAGGGCATCCCCGCCCTGAAACAGGAGGCCGCGCGCTTCGTCAAGAACTTCATCGACTTGGAAGTCGAGCCTGAAAACTGTATCCCGACCGTCGGTTCCATGATGGGCGGCATGGCCGGCTTCATGACCTTCGTGCGTTGCCGCAAAGAACGCGACACCACCCTCTTCATCGACCCCGGTTTCCCCGTGCAGAAACAACAGCACCGCGTCATGGGCCTCAAGTACGAGACCTTCGACGTGTATGAGCACCGTGGCCCGAAGTTGAGAGCCAAATTGGAGAGCTACCTCGAAAAAGGCAACATCCACACCATCATGTACTCCAACCCCAACAACCCTTCGTGGATCTGCTTCACCGAGGAGGAACTGCAAATCATCGGCGACATGGCCAACAAGTACGACGTGTTCGTCTTCGAGGACCTCGCCTATTTCGGCATGGACTTCCGCCAGAACATCTCCGCGCCGGGCATCCCGCCATACCAACCGAGTGTCGGGAAGTACACCGACAACTACGCCCTGCTGATTTCCGGCTCCAAGGCCTTCAGCTACGCCGGCGAGCGCATCGCCCTGATGATCATGTCCAAGAAACTCTACAACCGCGAGTTCGACGACCTGGAGCCCTACTTCAAGATGAAGAAGCTGGGCCGCGCCATCATCTACGGCACCGTCTATGCCATCAGCTCCGGTGTCTCCCACTCGGCACAATATGCCATGGCCGCCATCCTCAAGGCCTGCAACGACGGCACCTACAACTACATCGAGGACGTGAAGGAGTACGGCGAGAAAGCCGCCATCATGAAGAAGATATTCACCGACAATGGCTTCAAGATCGTCTATGACAAAGACGGCGACAAGCCGCTGGCCGACGGCTTCTACTTCACCGTGGCATACCCGGGCATGAGCAGCGAAGAGCTGCTGCACGAGTTCCTCTACTACGGTGTAAGCGCCATTTCGTTGAGCACCTGCGGCAGCGACCGCAGCGAAGGCCTCCGCGCCTGCGTATCTCTCACTCCGCGCCGCCAGTTCCCGATCCTGGAGGAACGCCTGAAGTTGTTCAAGGAGAACCACTAATCCAATTAAGGATCAAGAATTAAGAATTTTGAATTTATAATTTGGGGGACCGTAAGGGTCCCCTTTTTTTTGGGACAATGCTGGGCAAAAAAAAAAAATTCCGCTGCAACCTTTTCGCTTTTTTGTATCATTCCCATAAAACGTATTTTGCAGCGTTGGATCTGACCGCCGGTGTCTCATGGACTTCACATCGCTGGACAGACCAACGCAGAGAATCACAGAAAAAGAAGTCCGTCATTCAAAACAACAAAAAGATGAACAGAAAACTTTTCGCAGCATGTTTGGTACTTCTCTGTACCGCACTGGTCGCATGTGACCGCAACGAAGGCGACGATCCCGAGAACCCGATCACGCCACCGAGCACCCCCACGCATGTCTATGTGGCAGGTTCCACGGCCCACATGTTTGACATGGGACCAGCCGTCTGCTGGGTGGACGGTGCCATGCAGACCCTTGACGCCAGTGCCTACTCCCCTGCCCTGACCGTCTGCGTGATGGGCAACGACGTCTATTACGGCGGTTGCAACAGCGCCAACAGACCCGTCATCTGGAAGAACGGGACCGAGCAACTGATGTCTAACGACAACGGCTGCGTGACCGATATCAAAACTGCCAACAACAAGCTCTATGCATGCGGCTACGTGAACGCGCGACCCGTCTATTGGGTGGACGGACAAATGACGCAGCTGCCCATCGATCCGGACAACGAATACGGTTCCTACAAGACCACCGCCATCTTCATCAGCGGAAACGACATCTACGTGGCCGGAACCGTCTTCAACAACATGAGCTACGGCGACGGAGCCTATTTGTGGAAGAACGGTGTCATGCAGAAATTGTCAAACAAGAACGCGGCCGCCAACGACGTGTGTGTAATCAGCGGCACCGTCTATGTGGTCGGCAGCGAAGTTTACAATGACGGCGGCTTCCACAAGTCCGTCATGTGGACCAACGGCACCATCCGCGACATCCAGGTGAACACCGGCTTCGACTCGCGCGCCATAGCGGTCGCCCCGATGAACGGAAAGCCGTACGTGGTTCTCGAAGGATGGCTCGGCGACGCCTGGACCGGCGGATTCCAAGGTTTTGCCTGGTACAACGAGGCCACGACCAAACTGAACAACTGCCAGCGTCCGCAAGACGTGTTCATCCATGGCAGCGACATTTACATCGCCGGGGTCAGCACCTCGTTCTCGCACTCGCCCATTCTGCTGAAGAACAACGCCAAGGTGAACCTATCCGTTCCGTCTCCCGGCTACGGTGGATGCCACGGGGTTTTCGTAAAATAGCAATTTTATAAAGTCAGCAAAAAAACGGGTCGCACGCACACGGCGACCCGTTTTGCTATATAAAGTGAGGGGTGTAAAGAGTCCGAAACAAAAAAGTCGCCGCAGTTGCGACGACTTCGTATATATAATAAGATAGGAATATCGGAGGAAGGTAACCTAAAGCTAACAGGAGGATGGCTTACTTGGAGCCTTTGTCCTTCTGACCGGCGTGACCGCGGAAGATACGGGTCGGGGCGAACTCGCCGAGCTTGTGGCCGACCATGTTCTCGGTGACATAGACGGGGATGAACTTGTTCCCGTTATGCACAGCGATGGTGAGACCCACGAAGTCGGGGGAAATCATGGAAGAACGGGACCAGGTCTTGATGGTCGATTTCTTGCCAGACTCCTGAGCGGCGATGACGCGTTGCTCCAGTTTGTAATGTATATACGGTCCTTTTTTTAATGAACGACTCATAATCAATAGCTTTTAGGTTATTTCTTTCTTCTTTCAACGATGTATTGAGAAGAGTTCTTCTTCGGATGGCGGGTCTTGTAGCCTTTGGCGGGCATACCGTTACGAGAACGGGGATTACCACCGGAGGCGCGGCCTTCACCACCACCCATCGGGTGATCGACAGGGTTCATGACGACACCGCGGTTGCGCGGACGGCGACCGAGCCAGCGGCTACGGCCAGCCTTGCCGGACACCTCAAGGCTGTGGTCTCCGTTGGAGACGATGCCGACGGTGGCCTTGCAGGCGCAGAGGATCATGCGGGTCTCGCCTGAGGGCAGCTTGATGATGGCGTAGCGGCCGTCACGGGACATCAGCTGGGCGTAGGAGCCTGCGCTGCGGGCGATTTTACCGCCCTGGCCGGGACGCATCTCGATGTTGTGGATGATAGAGCCGAGGGGGATCTCGCCGATCGGGAGGCAGTTGCCCAAATCGGGGGCGACGCCAGTGCCGCTGACGATCTGCTGGCCCACCTTGATGCCGTGAGGCGCCACGATGTAGCGCTTCTCGCCATCGGCGTAGAACAGCAGGGCGATGCGTGCCGAGCGGTTGGGATCGTACTCAATGGTCTTTACGGTGGCCGGAACACCATCTTTGTTTCTCTTGAAATCTATGATGCGATACATCTGCTTGTGACCGCCTCCGCGGTACCGTACCGTCATCTTACCACTGCAGTTTCTGCCGCCCGTGCTGTGCTTGGGAGCCAGGAGGCTCTTTTCGGGCTTGCTGGTGGTAATGTCATCGTAAGCGCTAATCACTTTGAAGCGCTGACCCGGCGTTACTGGTTTGTACTTTTTTAATGCCATTTTTTTATTCGGTTAGTCGATTATTCGGTTAGTCGATTATTCGGTTAGTCGGTTAGTCGGTTATTAACCCATTAACCCATTAACCCATTAAATGTTACTGTAGAAATCGATTTTCTGGTCCTTGTCCACGATGACGTATGCTTTCTTGAAGTTGTTCTTTTGACCGAAGATGACACCGGCCTTGGTGTTGCGGGCGGTCGTCTTGCCGCGTTGGATGAGGGTGTTCACGCGCACAACCTTGACGTTGTAGACAGCCTCGATCTCGCGTTTGATCTCGGGTTTCGTGGCCTCGCGCGTCACCATGAAGCCGTAGCGGTTGTATTTCTCGGCCACGCCGGTCATCTTCTCGCTGATGATGGGTTTTATGATGCAACTCATTGTTCTGACTTTTTAAGGGTGAATTATTCGCCTAACATCTTCTCCAACTCCTTGAGGCTGCTCTCGCAGATAATC
>JAFXPL010000035.1 GCA_017527945.1 Bacteroidales bacterium
AGTTCGCCTTCATGATGATCTCCCTTGCGTTGGCCACATATCTCCGGGCCTCGTCTATCGGATTTGTCTGTTCCATAGTTTGATGTTTGTTGATACTATAATCAGACGGCAAAGATACAACAAAAAACACGTTTTGTCAAGAGTTACGCAAAATATTTTAAACCCTGTCTCTCAACACTTTATAAAATACATTTTAACAATTCGACTTTCAATTGTTAATTTTTAAAAGGAGATTTCGCAGGAAATGGAGCAAGGGCAGCACCAGTCTTCTTTTTTTGTCACATTTTTGTATCTTTGCGTCATCATAATTGTATGGACATGGTGAACTTTTGGGAACGCAAATACCGTCGTAATCTCGGCAGGATTGTCGCGATATGTTACCGGTATGTGAACGACCGGGCGGTGGCGGAAGAGCTGGCGCAGGACGTTTTCGTGAAGGCGATAGAGAAGTTCACCACCATCCGGTGCCATCGGGCAGCTGCCTGAGATTCAACGCACCGTGTTCAATCTCCACGCCATGGAGCGGTACTCGTACCGGCATATCGCGAGGATGTTGGGCATATTGTATGGCGTGTTCCCGATCATAGGGTTCGCGAACTTCGGGGAATACCGAGTGTTTCGCGATTTTGACGACTTGTGTCCGTTCCTTGAGAGACAACCGATTCTGTCGGGCAGCGTGAATCTGCAGTACCACTATTATTTCAACAGACATAGTGCGTTGGACATCGATGTTTCGTGGGCTATGTACAAACACCACAATATGATAGCGGTGGAAAACCGCTACAAATATGGCAACGAATACTTGCACTTCATCTCTGCACAGATCGGCTACAGCATCCATTATCTCCACAAGGAAAAAGTGACTTTATATTCCTCAGTCTATCTTGGTGGAACGATTTATTACATCGGAACCCTATGGGATTACTACGACATTCGGACGGGAGAGTTCATCGGGGCTGCAAGACCGGTGATGACCCTTAACCCAGCGTTGCAAATCAACTTCATCGGCTTCCGGGTGGGTAAACACAACGCCGCCAATATCGAGCTGGGGTTCGGCACGCAAGGAATCTTGAATGTGGGGTATAGCCGGAAGTTTTAGTACAGTATCCCCTCCATCTCCCCTATAATCCGCGAATTAAGCTCGCAAAGAGTCCGGTAGGTTTCGGTGCGGCGGATGCGGTTGGCCTTGCAGAGCGTGCCGAGCTTGCGCAGCGCTTTCTTGTAGCCGAAGGCGAGGAAGGCCGTGAGGGCGGACAGCAGGATATAGACCAGGCCAATCCAGAAATGGTGGCTCAGCAGGCTGACAGTCACCAGCAGGAAAGTGTACCAGATCGGGAAGGTCCCCAGGGTGCCGATGGCGTACTGGAAGGTGGAGTGCATCATCGGGTCCTTGATCTTGTTCGTGAAGTGCTTCGTGACCCAGATCGGCACGAAGTTGTTGAGGTAGCCGAACAGGAAGAGCGGCAGGATGAGCAGCATCCAGAAGATACGGCCCGCCACCTTGAACCCTGAAATCTTGCGGTTGACGACCCAGTGGTGGAGCCCTGTTTTCCGGAGCAGGTCCGTATATTGCCGGGTGTTGTCCATGAGGGCGGTGAAACGGTCGGGATGTTCGTCGCGGAGCTGCCGGATAGCGGCGATGATGGTCATGGCGGCATCTTTCTGGTTCGGGAGAAACCGGGTTTTCAACCCCTTGTGTTTCAGCAGCGGCTCGCTCATGATGTGCGTGAGCGCCTCGATTTCGTTATAGTATTCGGGGATGTCGATGTCAGGGGTCATCGCCTTGACGCGGGCGCGGGCCTTCTCGTTGAGGGCGAGGTAGGCCTGGTTCGGGGCTTCCTTGTACAAGTCGAAGAACTCCTCGAATGTGAACGGTTCCCCGATGGTCACCATCAAATCGCTTTGGAAGTTGAAGTAGTTGGAGTAGTGGATATTGAGCGGCAAAATCTGCAGACCGAGCCGATAGTCGTTCATCTCCTCCGCGGCGAAGGCGATGCGGCTGAACCCCTTTTTGAAGGTGGACATGTAATGCCCCTGCTGGTGTCCGGCCTCAGGGAAGATGACCAGGGTGCCGCCCTTGCAGAGTATCCGACCGGCGCGATTGAAGATGGCCAGGTCCTTCTTGATGTCCTCGCGGCCGCCGTCGCGGTTGCGATAGACCGGCAGGATCTTCAGGAAGCGCATGATCCGCGCCACCAAGTCTTTCTTGAAGATGTCGCCGCGCGCGATGAAGACCGGCTGCCGCCCGTCCTTGTACATGGTGTGCAGGATCGCCATCGCGTCCATCATGCCGTTCTGGTGGTTGGCAATCACTAACGTGGGCGTGCCCTTCGGCGGGATGTTCTCGCGGTTCACAATGTAGAAGTTCCGGTAATAGATGTGGTTGTGCGCCAGACTCAGGAACTTCATGTAGAAGTCGTACATCCGCGAGGGTTTGTCTATGTCTTCGAAGGAGATCATCTTATTGTTTTATTTTAGGGCGCAAAGGTACATTTTTTTGCTAAACAACGACGGAAATTCCCGGTGCGAAAGTCACGCTTCCACCACCTTCCAGCTCTCAATCCTGCGGGTCTCGCTGGAGAAGTTCACCCCAATCTTGTAGAGCTTGCGCGGGTCGTGGGCGAACGGCGCGGCGTACTGCTTCTCCTCAATCTGCGCCAGCGCCTCCTCGACGGATTTGTCCAGCTTGAACTCGAACAAGTAGATATAGTCGGCGGTCTGCACCACCATGTCCATGCGGCCGTCGGAAGTGTGCCGCTCGGTCTCCGTGTAGAAGCCCAGCATCTTGAAGACGAGCGCGACGGCGTTGTGGAAGTAGAGTTCCGCGTCCCCCGCTATCTGGTAGTCCTGTCCGGCGAACAGCGACTCCAGCCGTTTCATGAACTTGTCAGTCTGTCCGGCACGCGCCGCCAAGACGAACTCTTTCACGAAACTGTCCTGACCTTGGGTGGCGGGAGTATAATATCGGAACAGAAAACGGGAAAAGCCTCGTTCCACTTCTTGGTTCGGGAACCCAAGTCGATAGGTACAAAACTCAGGGTCATATCCTTTTATGGTGAGATAGCCGCTCTGGTAGAGCAACGGGATCGGGTTCGTATCGATGGCATCTAAACTGCCCAGCAGGTCGGCCGTGGCCTCCTCGCGGGTGAGCTGTTCCAGGTCGTAATTATTGCGCTTCAGCACCTCCACCAAGAACGTGGGCGTGCCCGACTGGAACCACTGGTCGCCGAACTCCTTGCGCTTCAATGCGGAAAGCAAACTGAAAGGGTTGTACATTCCCACACTCTTCGGGTGGAAGTGGTAGCCGTCGTACTGCCGTTTCAGCCTCCCGTAGCACTCCTCTTTGGTCAAGCCGTTGGCTGCCGCCAATTCCCCGACCTGCGGGTCGATGTTGTCGCGGATTTCCTGCTCGGTGATGCCGCAGATTTCGGCATATTGCTCGCTCAAAGAGATGTCCTCCAGATTGTTGAGGTCGCTGAAGACACTCACTTTCGAGAACTTGGTCACGCCGGTGAACAGCGCGAAGCGGATGTACTGGTCCATGCTCTTGGCCACCCCGTAGAAGCCTTTCAGGATCTTGCGATAGTCGTCTTGGAGCTTCTCGTCGCCAATGGCCTGCAACAGCGGCTTGTCGTACTCATCCACCAAGATCACGACTTGGCGGCCGGTCTGTTCGTATGCCCGTTTGATAACATCCATGAACCGTTCCGACAAAGTACGCCCGTCACCACGCGGCCCGAACTCCTCCTCAAAGCGGCATAAATGATAGTCAAGAATACTTTGCAGAGCGTTCACGTCCCTGTAGTCGGCGGCGTTGAGGTCGATGTGAAAGACAGGATATTGTCTCCATTCCGTCTCCATTCCGCTGATGGCCAATCCCTCGAAGAGTTCTTTCCGGCCCTGGAAGTAGGCTTCCAAGGTGGTGATCAGCAGGCTCTTGCCGAACCGGCGGGGACGACTCAGGAAATAGTAGCCTCCATTTTTTGCGAGCTGATAAACTTCTTTAGTCTTGTCGAAATAGAGGAAGTTTTCTTCCCTGATTTTCGCGAATGTCTGTATGCCGATGGGGTATTTCATAACGGTAAAGTTTGCGGTGCAAAGATACAATTATTTTCGGGTCGGGAAGACAAGGGATTGTTTTGGGGACGACAACAGGGACAACTTGGACAACCTGCTTGCAGCATAGCGTAACGGGGGTACTGCGGCGGGTATGTGGCGGTCTGCACCACCATGTCCATGCGGCCGTCGGAGGTGTGCCGCTCGGTCTCCGTGTAGAAGCCCAGCATCTTGAAGACGAGCGCGACGGCGTTGTGGAAATAAAGCTCGGCATCGCCGGCGATTTGGTAGTCCTGGTTGGCGAATAATGTCTCCAGTCGTTTCATGAACTCCTGACTTCGTCACCCCTGTTTTAAGCTTGATTACAATAATCTGACTATAAATTATTAAGGTGGAGGTGTCCATCAATTACGGGAAAATAGAGGCGCACATCTGCATCTGCTTCGTGGCATTGAAGGTCTATAAGGAACTGGACAGAATCCTCAAGCTCAACGGCATCAAATTAAGCATAGACAAGGTGCTGCGAATGGCTAAGACAGTGACGACCATACAAGTCCGTCTGCCTCTCAACGGACAACTTCTCTCCAGGACAATGGTCATGAAACGCCCCCAGAAATACCCCCTCCTACCATATAAAAATAGGCCACACCTTTCTTCTCTGCAAACTGTTTTTGAAACAGGAAACTTTGGGAAATGTCGAAAACATACAACAAAAAGGACTTCTCTTTGGAATATCTGTTGGAGTATAGCCTTCCTGAAAAATCGGTTTGAAAAATACAATTTTCCGAAATGCCGTATTTGACAGAAGGACCACCTCCTAAAGGACTAATTATCAATCCAATGCTGTACTTGTAAAAACAAGTGGAGTCTGTCAAACGACTATTACCATCACTACTTTGTAAAGATTCCTCATTTTCATAAGGATTCACATCTTGATAATGTGCATCCTTACTCTCTTTCTGCGCTGGTGCTAATGCATTTAGTCCCAAAATAATCAGCCCAACTAATCCATATTTCTTGATACTATCCATACTCGAAAGTTTTTCCTGTTTTCTATCAAAGACGGGATTTCCCCGAAAGGTGACAGTTTGCGGATGGATTTTGTTTGCCGGGGCCGGGTTCCGGAAGTGGCCTTCGAGCGTGATGGTGTCGTGGCGGTAGAGCGTGTCGTGCACGAAAAGGGTGTCATAGACGGGTTCCTCCTCGATCACAATGTTTCGAGCCCCTATTCGATCACGTCGATTTCATCGACGATGTTTTTCGCGCCGGCGAACTTATCGACGATGAAGAGGAAGTAGCGGGCATCGAGGCTGATGTTGCGGCAGCGATCGACATCGTACCAGATGTCGCTCATGGTGCCTTCCCACACGCGGTCGAAGTTGGTGCCGATGAGCTGGCCGTAGCCGTTGATGACCGGGCTGCCGGAGTTGCCGCCCGTGGTGTGGTTGCTGGCAATGAAAGCAACCGGCAGCTTGCCGTTCTTGTCGGCGTAGCGACCGTAGTCCTTCTTTTGCCACAGCTCTTTCAGCTTCGGATGCACCTGATAGTCATACACATCGGGGTCTTCCTTCTCCATAATGCCGTCTAACGTGGTGTAATAGACATAGTCGGTGCCGTCCGCCGGCTGGAAACCCTTCACCTGCCCGTAGGTGACGCGCATCGTGAGGTTGGCGTCGGGATAGAAGACCCTGTCCTTGTCCTTCTCCATCAGCGCCTTGACGTAGGTGCGGTAGTACTCGTCCAACTGGTTGGATTCGGCGCGGTATCTCGTCACGGCCGTGCGGTAGGTGTCGAACAGGGCGTTGTAGAGCGCGATCATCTCGTTCCCGGAAGTCTTGGCGATCTGTTTCGGGGTGGCCTTGGCGATGAAGTCCTGGTATTTCGCGGCGTCCTGGAAATAAGGGGCCTTCTTCGCGCTGTTGTCCCACAACGCCGTCATCATCTGGCGCACCACCGGCTCGCTCTGCACGTATTTCTTCAGCGCGGCGGGGATGTTCTCCGCTTTCTCCGTGGTGAAGTAGTAGGTCATCAGCTCCACAAAGCACTCTTTGTCAATCACGTCGAAATACTCGGCACGGAAACTCTGGTCGGCGTCGCGCATCTTGGCGCGGGTGGCGTCCGGGATGTTCTCCGCCCCGTAGAGCTTGCTCATGTAGGGATAGACGACCTCCTCCATCAGCTCCACGCCGAAGAGACACTCGTTGATGTAGGTCACCATCTGCAGGTTGTTGTTGTAGCCGGCATAGACCTTCTTCATGTCCTGCAGCAGGGTGCCGTACTGCGCCTTGCGCTTCGGGTCGGCGTTCACCCACTGCTGGAACTCCCGCTCCTGGGCCTGCTTTTTGCCGATGACGTCGCACTCGCGGATGCCCTTGCTCTCGCCCTGCCACTTCTTCCATCCGTTGGAGATGCCGTTGGCCTTGGCGGAGTACATGAGGCGGATGCGCGGGTCGAGGTTCATCTGCTTCTTCATGGCGTCCAAGCGGATGGTGCGCGCCTGGATGGCAATGGGGTTCTGGATGTTGGTCACCGCGTTCACGCCGTCGGAGATGAGGAACTGGCGCGTGGAGCCGGGGTAGCCGAACACCAACGTGAAGTCGTTCTCCTGCACACCCTTGATGGAGACCGGGAAGTACTGCTTCGGCTTCATCGGGACGTTGTCCTTGCTGTAGGCGGCGGGCTTGCCGTCCTTGCTGGTGTAGATGCGGTAGAGCGAGAAGTCGCCGGTGTGGCGCGGCCACATCCAGTTGTCGCTGTCGCCGCCGAACTTGCCAATGCTCTCCGGCGGGACGCCCACGAGGCGGATGTCGTTGTAGGTCTCCGTGACGAACATGAAGTACTGGTTGCCATAGTAGAACGGCTTGATCTGCGCCTTGTAGCCGGTGCCTTCGATGGCCTTCTTCGTCACTTTGGCGATGTTCTCCTTGATTTTCGCCTGGCGGTCGGCCTCCTTGTCCTGGTCGGTCACGCCGGCCAAAACCTGCCCGGTGACATCCTCCATATAGACGAGGAAGGTGACGGTGAGACCCTCCATGGGAATTTCCTCCTGCATGTTCCGGGCCCAGAAGCCGTCGCGGAGGTAGTTGTGCTCCATGGTGCTGTGCGACTGCACATACGAATAGCCGCAGTGGTGGTTGGTGAGCAGCAGCCCTTTGGAGGAGATGAGCTCGGCGGTGCAACCACTGCCGAAAAGGACGATGGCGTCCTTCATGCTGCTGTGGTTAATACTGTAGATGTCGTCGGCCGTGAGGTGTAAGCCGAGCTGCTGCATCTCAGCCTCGTTCTGACTGAGATAAAGGGGAATCCACATGCCGCCGTCGGCGCGCGCGAAGCTGAGGATCAAGGATAATAACAGGATTAAGAATAACGGTTTTCTCATATTTTTTGATGTTTTTGATGACTAAATGTTTGCAGGGCGCAAAGATAGTCAAATTATGAATAGGCTGTTTTTGAAAAAAATGTATTTTCGCGGTTTCAAAAAAGAAATTTGTATGGAACAACCTACTGTCTTTAATCCAATGCAGATACACCTTCTGAAAATGTTTTCATACGCCAAATCTGAAGAAAGCCTTGATGAATTGAAATCTGTCCTATATCGCTACTATTCCAACAAAATGAAAAAGACCCTCAATGAATTGTGGGATTCAGGGGTGTTGGACCAAAACAGATTGGACGAAATCAATGAAATGGATTTACATAAACTGTAACCATATATGAAGATAGTCCTTAATACAAATTGTCTGATTCAGAGCATTCCCGAGCGAAGCCCATATTATGGTGTTTGGCTTTCTGTCGAGAAGGGCGAGCATACGTTTTGTGTGAGTAATGAGATTCTTGAGGAATATGCGGAAATTCGTGGAAGACTAACAAATAGCAGAACCGCTGAGACTGTTATCAAAGCCATTATCAATAATCCTCATGTTGAATTCATCACGCCCTATTATCATTTCAACCTTATCGATGAAGACCCCGACGATAACAAGTTCGTGGATTGTGCCATCACGGCCAATGCCAGTTTCATTGTCAGTAACGATCGGCACTACCATGTGCTGAAGCAAATTTCCTATCCCAAAGTGGATGTGGTTTCCCTCAAAGAGTTTGTGACTTTGTTATCATGACAAAGTATCCCGACAACGTGTCCAGCCAGACCATCGGCCTGCTGCGTTGGGCGCTGATGGCGCTCATTGTGGTGATTCACACCAACCTGGTGGCGGACACGGGTTGCTCAGGCACCGTTTACGGCAACCTCTACCGCTGGGCCGGCAATGTGGTCTGGCTCGCCAGCCCGCTCTTCTTCCTTATTTCCGGATACTTGTTCGTGGCTTCGGACGGCGGTTTCTCCTGGCAGGCCTTCACCGTGAAATGCCGGCGCCGCCTGAGGACATGGGTGGCTCCGTACCTGCTTTGGAACACCCTTTTCCTGCTGTTCTACGGGCTGGTGGGACTGGTGCTTCCCGCCGTGCTGGGCGATATTCCGCCTCTGCAGGAGATGACGCTTGCGGATGTGCTGAAGGCCTATTGTTGCATCAGGGGCGAGGGGTTCAACTCCGGCCCCATCGACGGCCCGCTGTGGTTTCTGCGCGACCTGATGGCCATCGCGCTGCTTACCCCGCTTTACTTCGCCATTCTCAGATGGCACAAGGCCACGCTGCTGATTCCGCTGCTGATAGGGTGTATTCCACACCAGTTGGGCTTTGAATCTGAAATCGCGTGCTTCATGATTGGCATTTGGCTGAATGTCTGGTTGCCGTCGCTGTCTGGGCTGTTGCGCAAGCCGCTTTGGTATCCGCTGCCCTTCTATGTGGCCGCCTCCGTCCTGGTCACGGTGCCCGGCCTTGTGCCGGAATGGGGCTTCGCGGCCGTCACGTTCGTGCGTAACCTCGCCGGGATGCTGCTCGTGGCGCAACTCGCCGAACGGGTGGTCGCTCGCCGCCCCTCCACCGACTGGCGCGGCCTCGCGGAGCCTGTCTTCTTCGTTTTCGCTTTCCACAGCATGGTCGCCCGCCCGCTGACCAAGCTGTCGGCCAACTGGCTGCTGTCGCACGACGCCGGAAGCCTCGCCTTCTGCGCTGTCCACCTGCTGAACGCCGCCATCGTCATCGTGTTCTCCGTGTTGGCTTATCTGTTGTTGCGCAAGTTTTTGCCGACCGTATGCGGCTGGTTGTCAGGAGTCAAAATGGTTCGGGAAAAAGGAAATCATCAAAACTCAAGTGAAAAATAGAAGCAAATGTTAGGAATTGAAATTGACCGCCGACGGATTTTCGGGTTGGACCTGTTGAGGGCTCTCGCCATCCTCTGTGTTATTCACGGACATATTTTTTTCCTGCTGAATGACACACCGCTGGCGTTCCTGATGCGCTGGCCGATGCTCCACGGGGTGGATATGTTCTTCGTACTGAGCGGTTTCCTGATCGGCGGCGCATTCCTCAAACACGCGGAATCCCATCAAGGCACAGTTGGACGTGAAAAACTTGGTGCCTTCTATGCCAGAGCCGCCTTGCGGATACTCCCGTGCTACTATGTCATCCTGCTGCTTTACTATATTTTAGTGAAACAGCAAATCATCGCCGGTAGTACAGAAACCTTTTCCGTATGGTACTTTATCACCTTTACACAAAACCTGTTCACGCCGTTTTGGGACTTCTTCTGGGAGTCGTGGACCCTTTCGGTGGAGTGGTGGTTCTACATGATTTTCCCCTTGTTGCTCTTGCTGTCGTGTCGATTCGTCCAACCCCGTAAAAGCGTCCCGTGTATCTGTCTTTTTTTCTGCATTTTTTCTGTGATTTACAGAATAATCGTGTCAAAATACGCCTTGGACAGTTTTTGGTGGAGCGCGTGGATCCGCAAAACAGTGGCTTCCCGTATCGACGGCATTTTCATCGGGGTGTTAGCCGCTTGGATCCATCAGTATCTTCCGGAAAAGTGGAATCGTCATGCCTTGATTTGTTTTGTCGCAGGTGTTTTGATGATGGCATTCCTCTGTGCCGTCAAGAGTCCTGTCCACACCTTTTACTCCAGAGTGGTCTATTCCACTTTGTTGCCGGTCTCCATTGCCCTTTGGCTGCCTCTCTTGTGCCGAATGCGTTCCGTCAAAAATGCTTTCGGCGGAATCGTATCACACCTCAGTGTGCTGTCTTACAGCTTGTTCTTGACTAATCTCATGGTTGCACAACTTATCACAGCACAATATTCCGACACGTTCCACCGACTTGGCGTTTGGGGATATTTCCTTTGCTGGCTGCTCGTCCTCATCGCCGGATATCTCCTCCATGTTCTCGTCGAAAAACCCTTCATGAAACTTCGCCACAAAATCCCCTCCTAACCCACTAACCCATTAACCCCTAACCCATTAACCCCCTAACCCACTAACCCAAATGAAAATCATCAACTTCTGCGTCAACTTAGTACAAAAATACCTGCCGGAGCCGTTTGTTCTGGCCATATTGCTCACCCTCATAGCGGCGCTCACCGCCATGCCGGTATGCCACCAGACCCCCGTGGAGGTGGTCGAGCACTGGGGCAACGGCGTGTGGGGACTGTTGGCCTTCTCCATGCAGATGTCGCTGATCCTGGTCTGCGGCGCGACCTTCGCCGGGGCGCCCGCTATCAAGAAGGGCATCCGCAAGATTGCCGCGTTGCCGAAGACGCCCGCCGCCGCCATCGCCACGGTGACGCTCGTCTCCGCCGTCGCCTGCTGGATCAACTGGGGTTTCGGGCTCATCGTGGGGGTGATTCTCGCCAAGGAGATTGCCCGCGACTGCAAAGGGGTCGATTACCGACTGCTGATTGCCTCGGCCTACAGCGGCTTCGTGGTGTGGCACGCCGGTCTCTCCGGTTCCATCCCGCTGACCATGGCCACGGCCGGCGAGGCACTCACCAAAGCCACCAACGGTGCCCTTACCGAGCCCGTCAGCGTCTCTTCCACTCTGTTCGCCCCGCAGAATCTCGTCATCGTGGCACTCGTCATCATCGCCATCACCGTCATCAACACGCTGATGCACCCCAAAGGCGAGCATGTGGTCACGGTGGATCCACAGCTGCTCTACGAGCCGGAGGAGGCTCCCGCGAAGGAGGACAAGTCCCCGGCAGCCCGGTTGGAGCAGAGCTACATCATCTCGGCTGTGGTCGCGCTTTTAGGCTTCAGCTTCTTGATTATCAAGCTATTTGTGCGTGGCGGTTCGCTGGACCTCAACGCGGTCATCATGCTGTTCCTGTTCACGGGCATCCTGTTCCACGGCACGCCGGCGCGGTATGTCCGCGCTTTCACGAAGTCGGCGGGCAGCGCGGCGGGCATCATCCTGCAGTTCCCGTTCTATGCGGGCATCATGGGCATCATCACAGGTGTCGGGGAGTCCGGCATCTGCTACGGCACAGTCATCAGCGACGCCTGCATCGGCATCTCCACGCCGACGACCTTCCCGCTGCTGACCTTCCTGTGCGCGGCGGTCCTCAACCTGTTCGTGCCTTCGGGCGGCGGCCATTGGGCCATCCAGGCACCGGTCTTCTTCACGGCAGGCGCGGACCTCGGCGTCGATCCAGGCCTCACCGGCATCGCCATCGCCTGGGGCGACGCGTGGACCAACCTCATCCAGCCCTTCTGGGCGTTGCCCGCCTTGGCCATCGCCAAACTCAACGCCAAGGACATCATGGGCTTCTGCCTCATCGACCTGGCCGTCACCGGACTGATTATCTGCGGCGGATTGCTGGTTTGGGCGATGTAGGCAGTCGTGGATGCCGGCACACTGCGCTCCGCTTGACACACCACACTGCGCTCCGCATGACACACCACACTGCGCTCCGCTTGTATGGTGTTACTTGCACTGCGTGCGTGTCGCCTCTCCGAGGCGGTAACTGTCTGTAAGTTGTCATTACGCAGTTGTTGCCTTTTTTCCAAAAAAATGTATCTTTGCGCTTTCAAATGAAGGATTATTAAATTACAGATTGTGAGAAAGTTACATTTGATTTTAGGGTTGATTTTGTGCATTTTGCTGCCGTTTTCCGCCTTTTCGCAGGAGGATGGCACCAAGAAAGAGAAGAAAAAGAAGGAACGGAAAGCCGTGAATCCGAACTTCAAACATAAGTTCACGACCTTCCATTTGGAGGCCCGCGCGGCCTTCGAATACAACTACGAACACGATCAATGGGGGTACAGTTCACCTCTTGGGGTTCCGTCTCACGGGGAAGCCACGCAGCACAACTACGGCTTCCACGGCGACTACTTCAACCTCCTGCTCGGCGGCGAGGTCGGCGACCATATCTCCTACTTCATCCGCCAGCGCATCATCCCCATCAAAGGCTACACCGAATTCTTCGACAACACCGACTTCCTCTACATCCAGTACCGGTTCAACGACCAGTGGGCGCTGCGCGTAGGCAAGGAAGCCCTCTACGTGGGCGGCTACGAGTATGACGCCCCACCCATCGACGTCTATTACTACACCCACTACTGGGGGGCGTTTCCCTGCTTCCACATCGGTGCTTCCGCCATTTACACCGACAAGAGCGGCAAGAACAAAGTCGTCTTCCAGGTGGCCAACTCGCCCTACGTGAAGTACGGCGGCAACACTTGGAAAAGCGGTCTGCTCTCCTACAACCTCTACTGGGCGGGCGACTACGGGCCGTTCCATACCCTCTATTCCGTCAACATGATGGAGTACCAGCGCGGCAAGTTCATCAACTACATCGCCTTGGGCAACCAACTCAGATTCCCGAAATGGTCCATTTATCTCGATTGGACTAACCGTGCCGCCGGATTTGATAACTTCTTCGAAGACTTCTCCTTGGTGAGCCGCGTGGACTGGCACGTCTCGCCGAGTGTGAACCTCTTCGCCAAGGGCGGTTACGAGCAGAATACCGCCAGATATTACTATGGCGACCACGTAGATGTGGATATGCTGATGCCCAACGACCTCGCGCACTGCTTCTACGGTCTCGGTGTGGAATACCGTCCGCGCGTCTATCCCGACCTGCGCGTCCATGCATTCGTGGCCAACAGCGTGAGGACCCTTCCTATGGGCATCACCGGTGACTACGGATTCCACGACAGGACTCTCACCGCCAACGTCGGCGTCTCCTGGCGCCTCGACTTCATGAAATTCCTGCCTGCCAAGATGAAGAGCTGAAACGTATGATGAAAGTGATTTGAACATTATACATTGTAGTATATTATATATTAAAAAATGCCGATATTCCATTTCAAACCTAACAACATCCTGCACAGCATATCGCGGATTTCACGGAACAACGTGATGCGCTATTTGCAGAAGGCATACAGCCGCACCGGCGAACTGATTATCTTCTTGGTGATTTTCTTCGGTTTCTTCATTGGACTTTCCGTGAAGATGACCCTGCCGAATATGTTGAACACGTTTATGAACACAGCGTACAAGTTGCTGATTGACACGGTGTTCTACATTATGGCCATCACAGTGATGACGGGTGCCATCAGCAAGTTGTTCGTGGAGTTCGGCGTGGTGGTGCTGTTGGAGAAGCTGCTCCGCCCGCTGATGAAACCGCTCTACAACCTGCCGGGCGTGGCCTCGTTAGGCGCGGTGATGACCTTCCTGAGCGACAACCCGGCCATCATCACCCTGTCGAAGGACAAAACCTTCAGCAGCTACTTCAAGCAGTACCAGATCGCCTCGCTGACCAACTTCGGGACCTCGTTCGGCATGGGGTTGGTGGTGGTGGCGTTCATGACGGGCCGCGGCTACGGCTCCGGCGCGTTGGTGGGGCTTGCCGGCGCGTTCATCGGCAGCATCGTCACCACGCGCATGATGCAGCACCTGACCCTGAAAGCCTACCCCGAACTGGACTCCCCGATGCCGGGCACGCACCAGGACAAGCCCTACGAACCCGACCTGCAGCCGGCGGAGAAGACCATCGAGGAGGAGAAAAAGGGACCGTTCCTGCGCACGCTCAACGCCATGCTTGACGGCGGCAAGAGCGGCGTGGAAATCGGCCTGTCGATCATTCCCGGCGTGCTCATCATCTCCACCATCGTGATGATGACGACCTTCGGCGCACCGGCGGTCGGCGGCTACACCGGCGCGGCCTACGAGGGCGTGCCTTTGCTGCCGTGGTTAGCCGGCAAAATCGATTTCATCTTCCGCTGGCTCTTCGGCTTCGAGCACCCCGAGCTCATCGCCTTCCCCATCACCGCCTTGGGCGCAGTGGGCGCGGCCATCGGCCTCATCCCCGCCTTCGACGCCGCCGGCCTCATCGACGGCAACGCCATCGCGGTGTTCACCGCCATGGGCATGTGCTGGAGCGGCTTCCTGAGCACCCACACCGGCATGCTCGACTCCCTCGGCTACCGGCAACTCATCTCCCGCGCCATCACCTCCCACACCATCGGCGGCCTTGTCGCCGGCATCTCCGCCCACTGGCTGTTCGTGCTAATCTCACTGATATAGCCAGCATTACTCATGATGCTAATTATTTCATTGGTCACAAACTCCCTATATATTGGGATCCGTGACCAACGGACAGTGATTTGCTACAAGCATTATGAATAATGGAAGCTGAAATAATCGGAAAAAATGCAACATTTCCCCTGGTGACACTGTTCTCTTCAACGGGATGGCATACACTGTTCCCGGCGATTATCCGTTCACACTCATCTCCACAGACGGGTGTGATTCCATGGTGACGCTGCATATCCTCTACCATCCGGGGGAATCTCTGTCCGTCAAGATTTGGATCCCCAATGCCATCCACCCGAATGGAAACGGACACAACGATGTCTTCAAACCCGTATTCAATTATCCTGAAGAAGTGGAGAATTACCGGATGGAAGTGTATAACCGCTGGGGAGGGCTTGTCTTCCGAACTCAGGAGATTGAATCCGGTTGGAATGCCTGTTACGTCCCTGAAGGGGTGTATCGGTATGAAATCCATTACAAGGAAAGGAACAAGGCCGCCAAATCCGTTTCTGGAAGCGTGACTGTATTGCGATAAACGAAAACGGAAGGCACTACACCTTCCGTTTTCAATCAACAACAACCAATTTTATATTATTAAATCATGACAATTCTGCTCTGATTTTCACGATGCAAAGAAACCACATTTCCGCAACGTGACCTATCCCCATTTTTTGTGTTTTTTCAAGAACACCGTCACAACTTTTTGGGAATTGAAAATTATACATTGTACATTGAAAATTATACATTGTACATTGAAAAAGGCTATCTTTGCCGCCGAAAATCCGATTTTATGAGAAACGTCATCCTCCTCGCGCTGCTGTTCCTGTCCCCCACCCTGTTGGCCGCCCAAGACACGGCCGACTCGCTTTTCCGGCTGTACGAGAGCGGAGGCCGCAGCCAGCAATCCGCCCTGGCCAAGCAACTGATTCCCCTGTTCGCGCAAGAGGAACTGTATGATTGGCCCGTCCCGAAGGGTTACAGCGACCGCAAATTCAGCGAAATGCTGGTCTATCTCGGCATGGGGCTCCACAATCTTAACGAAAGCGACTTCACGCAGGCCGTCAAACTGGGCCTCGCCGCCGAAAGGCTCGTTCCGAAAGACTCGCTCCTCTGGCTGTCGAGCTGCTACGAACTGCTCAACGTCGCCTACACGCGGCAGGGCGACTATGCCAAGGCCATCGAGTACGCCCAAAAGGACTACGAGCTGGGCGAGCGGCTGAACGACGACAAGCTGCGCAGCACCGCCCTAAACACCCTGGCGGCCATACACTGCTATACGCGCCACCTCGACAAGGCACTGGAATATAGCAACCGCGCCATCGCCATCGAGCGGAAAGGCAGCAACGACAAGGCCTTGGCCGTCCGCCTCGGCATAAAAAGCGAGATTCTGCTCCTGATGAACCGCCCGGAAGAGTCGTTAGAAGCCATCAACGAAGCCATCGACATCGACACCAAGGCAGACCGCATCGAGAAAGTGGGCATCCGGCTGTCGCAGAAGGCCGACATCCTCGCCCACCAGCAACAATGGAAGGAGTGCCGCGCCACCTGCCTGCAGGCCCTCGACATTTTCAACCGTAACCACAACCTGATCGACAAGATCATCACCCTGAAGCAGCTCGGCGGCTGCGAGATCCAGCTCAGGCAATACGAATCGGCGGAGCGCCACCTCAAAGAGGGCGAGCGACTCTGCCTCCAGACCGGTTTCCGCCCTCAACTGTGGCGCATTCGGCAACGGCTGAGCATCCTCTACAAGGAGACCGGCCAATTCGAAAAGGCCATGGGGTACTTGGAGCAGGCCACCGCACTCAAGGACTCGCTCAGCGAGGAACGGCAGCAGCAAATCATCAGCGAGTACCAAACCCGCTTCGACCTCAAGGAAAAGGAACAGGAACTGGAGCTGCAGCAATCCAAGACCCGCAACCGCAGCATCCTCGCCACGGCTGCAGCCCTGCTCGCCGTCCTGGCCGCCGCCTTCGCCATCGCCGGCTACAAACTGGCCAACATCCGGAAGAAGCGCAACGCGGAGCTGGAGGAGGTCAACACCATCAAAAACCGCTTCTTCTCCATCGTCTCGCACGACCTGAAGAACCCCGTGCGGGCCCAGACGCAGCTGCTCGACTACCTTGACGAACATTACGACGAGGTGGATGACGAGACGAAAAAGAAGCAAATTGCGGCGCTGAAGGAGTCGGGCAACCGGCTGAGCGAACTGCTGACCAGCCTCTTGGACTGGGCCTCCATCGCGATCGGACGCACCTCCTGCACCCCTATCCGCGTCGATCTCGCCTCGGTGGTACGCAAGAACCTGCAGCTGGTACAACCGACGGCCGAGGCCAAGGGCATCCACATCACCTCTACGATAGACGAGCCCTGTCACGTTTTCACCGACCTCAACTGCGTCGATACCATCCTGCGAAACCTCCTCTCCAACGCCGTGAAGTTCTCCCGGAAAGACGGAACCATCGAGATTGAGACGGAACGGTGCGACAACGATTGGATCCGCATCTCTGTGACGGACCACGGGGTTGGCATGAACGCCAAGCAGCGGGATTCCATCTTCCATCTCCGGAAAATCTCCACCTTGGGCACCAACGAGGAGACCGGCACCGGATTAGGGCTCATCGTATGCAAAAACTTAGCCACGATGGCCCACTGCGACCTCAACTTCACCAGCGAGGAGGGGTACGGCAGCACGTTCACCCTCACCCTTCCCTTGACCGAGGAGGCGTTCCGACAGGCATAACCGGCTACTGCCGCACGATGCCGTGCTCGAACACCCAGTTCATCAGCTCGGACGTGCTGTTGAAGCCTAACTTCTTGAAAATATTGTTCTTATGGGTCTCCACCGTGCGCGAGCTGATGCTCAGCGTCTCCGCTATCTGCTTCACGCTCTGCCCTTTGGCGCAAAGCCGCACTATGTCGAGCTCCCGTTCGGTGAAAAGCCCGTCAACGGGTGCTTTAGCGGTGGAGACGGCGTGAATGATTTCCGAAATGTCTTTCCCGAAATACTCGATACCGCTGTCAACGGAATGGATGGCGTCCACGAGGGTGGGAATGTCGGCGTATTTGCTGATGAAACCGTCGATACCCAAATCCACAAGGTGCATGATGGTCTCCTGGTTGGTGTCGGCGGAGATGACCAGCACCCGCACCTCTGAGCCTCGGTTCTTGAGGAATTGCACCAGTTCCGCGCCGTTGCCGTCGGGCAGCATCAGGTCGAGTAGCACAACATCGTAATCGGAAGGCTGCTTGAGCAGCTGTTTCGCCTCCTCCACTGTCGCGGCCTCCGCCACAATCTTGCAGCCTCTTTTCTTGTTCAACGCCATGCCCATGCCCATCCGGGTGAGCAGTTGGTCTTCGACTAATAGGATTCGGGTCGGTTCCATTTTTTTAGGCTTAGGATATTTAATATGATTAGAAAGATTATTCAGGCGCAAAGATACACATTTTTCGGGTCGTCGGATCAAGGCTCTTTTTCTACGTAAATTTACGTATTTTCACCCTTACTTATTAACAAAATAACTAACAAAAGAATTGTTACACACTGATTTACAGCATCTTTCAATTTCAACATTAAAAAACGATGTAAAAACAAGGGGTCAATGTTAACTTTATTTTTTCATAGTTTTGCAAATCAGAATTTTATAATGGAAAAAATCAAATTTTAAGGATATGAAAAAGTTTTACATCTTGTTATTTATCAGCACATTAAGTCTTGCATCGTTCGGTCAGTCGGCCATCGTTCCGATAGGCGGCGACGCACAAAGCGGAAGCGGAAGTGTCAGCTACACGGTCGGACAGGTCGTCACGCAGACCGCCTCCAACGGCAGCGGTTCGATTTCCGTGGCCGAAGGGGTTCAGCAACCCTACGAGATCCAGGCAGTGGGCGTCAACCACTACCCGCAGATCACCCTCAACGCCGTGGTGTTCCCCAACCCCACCGAGAATCTCGCACAGTTGATGCTCAACGGTTTTGAGATTCCGACGGAAGGCTTGCAGGCGAACCTCTTCGACAGCAAGGGCAAACTCTTGCAGCGCATCCATGTCACCGACGACCTCACCACCTTCCAGATCGGGCAGTATGCCACCGGCACCTACTATCTGGAGCTCCGCGACGGCAAACGGGTCCTCAAGACTTTCAAGGTCGTCCGGAAATAGGGTTAATGGGTTAATGGGTTAGTCGGTTAACCCACTAACCGAAATTAACCCACTAACCGAAATTAACCCACTAACCGAAATTAACCGAAATATTTCTCATCAAAAAAGATATATTATGAAAAAAATTTACACACTAATCGCCATCTTGGTGCTGTGCGCAGTGAGTCTGTTCGCACAGGCACCTGAGAAGTTCAGCTACCAGGCGGTGGTTCGCAATGCGACCAACCAGCTTGTGACGAACTCGAACGTGGGTGTGCGCGTGAGCGTGCTGCAAGGCACTGCCACCGGAACGCCCGTGTATGTAGAGACCCATACGGGTACCACGAACACCAACGGTCTGCTGACCCTGGAGATTGGCGACGGCAATGCCACGCAAGGCACGCTCGCCAACATCGACTGGGGCAACGGCCCGTACTTTCTCAAGACGGAAATCGACCCCAACGGCGGCACGAACTACTCCGTCACCTCCACGCAGCAGATGCTGAGCGTGCCGTACGCTCTCTATGCTGCCGAGGCCGGCAATGTGCCCGCCTTCGCGGTCGTCCCGACGGACACGGGCTACGTCTTAGTGTTAACCCCTGCCGGAGGCACCCCGCAGACCTACGTGCTGCGCAATGGTGTTGACGGTGCCCCCGGTGCCCCCGGTGCCCCTGGTGCCCCTGGCGCTCCAGGCGCCGACGGTAACGACGGCCGCGGCATCCAGTCCTTCACCGGCCCCGTGGTGGACGGCAACACGGCCACCTACACCATCACCTACACCGACGGCACCACTTCCACCTTTGCGGTGACCAACGGTGTTGACGGTCTCCCCGGCGCTCCCGGTGCTCCCGGCGCCGACGGTAACGACGGCCGCGGTATCCTAAGCATCACCGGTCCCGTCTCCAACGGTCTGGTTGACACCTACACCATCACCTTCACCGACAACAACACCTACACCTACACGGTGACTAACGGCGCAGCCGGCACTCCCGGCACCAACGGCCGCGGCATCCAGAACATCATCGGACCTGTCACCAGCGGTTTGAACAACACTTACACCATCCTCTACACCGACGGCACCAGTTCCGAGTTCACGGTGACCAACGGCGCTCCCGGTGCTCCCGGCACCCCTGGCACGCCAGGCACCAACGGCGCTGACGGTCGCGGCATCACCAACATTATCGGACCCAGCTCCAACGGTCTTGCCGACACCTACACCATCATCTATTCCGACGGTACCTCATCCACCTTCACCGTGACCAACGGTGCTCCCGGCGCTCCTGGCCAAGACGGTCAGGACGGTCAGAACGGCCAAAACGGCAACGACGGCCGTGGCATCCAGAACATCACCGGACCCGTTACAAACGGTTTGACCGACACCTACACCATCCACGACACCGACGGCATCACCTCTACCTTCACGGTGACCAACGGCGCTCCCGGCGCTCCTGGCCAAGACGGTCAAGACGGTCAGAACGGCCAAAACGGTAACGACGGCCGTGGCATCCAGTCTATCACTGGCCCCGTCACGAACGGCTTGAACGACACCTACACCATCACCTACACCGACGGCACAACCTTCCCCTTCACCGTGGTCAACGGTGCTCCCGGTGCCCCCGGTGCTAACGGCCAGGACGGCAAGGGCATCCAGTCCTTCACCGGTCCCGTGATGGACGGCAACACCGCCACCTACACCATCACCTACACCGACAACACCACCTCCACGTTCACGGTGACCAACGGCGTTGACGGCGTGGGCATCCCGCAGGAGCTCTCCATCGAAGGCGACCAGCTGACCATCTCTGGCGGCAACACCATCACGATTCCCATCAACAGCGGCGCTCCCGGCGCTGACGGACGCGGCATCGTGAACATCACCAAGACCGCCACCAACGGCAACATCGACACCTACACCATCACCTACACCACCGGTGCTCCCACCACCTTCACGGTGACCAACGGTGTCAACGGTACGAACGGCACCAACGGCACTGACGGCGCTGACGGCAAGGGCATCCAGAACATCGCCAAGACCGGCACGGAAGGAAATGTTGACACCTACACCATCACCTACACCGACAACACCACGAGTACCTACACGGTGACCAACGGCGTCAACGGTACCAACGGCACCAACGGCGCTGACGGCGTGGGCATCGCGTCCATCGCGAAGACCGGCAGCAACGAAAACGTCGATACCTACACCATCACCTTCACCGACGGCAACACCACTACCTACACGGTGACCAACGGCACCAACGGCGCTGACGGCGCTGACGGCAAGGGCATCGCATCCATCGCGAAGACCGGCACGAACGAGCTGGTCGATACCTACACCATCACCTTCACCGACGGCACCACCACTACCTACACGGTGACCAACGGCGCCACCGGCCCCGAAGGTCCCGAAGGTCCCGAGGGTCCTGCCGGCAAGGGCATCCAGAGCATTGCCAAGACTGGCACGGAAGGCAATGTCGATACCTACACCATCACCTACACCGACAACACCACAAGCACCTACACGGTGACCAACGGCGCTGACGGTTACTCCCCGACCATCACCGCAGCGGCGGGCAGCGGCAGCGTGCTCATCACCGTGACCGACGCCACCGGCCCGCACACCTATACCATCCCCACGGTTGACGGCGCGGCCACCCAGCTGCAGGCCGACTGGACGCAGGAGGACAACACCAACCCGCAGTTCATTCTCAACAAGCCGACCCTCGCCCCCGTGGCCACCAGCAACAACTACGAGGATTTGGACAACCTGCCCACCATCCCGACCACCACGGGCGAGCTGACCAACGACGCCGGCTTCATCACCAGCGCCGACCTGCCGACCGTTCCCGAGAACGTGAGCGAGCTGAACAACGACGCGGGTTACATCACTAACGGTGACATTCCTGCGGAAACCGATCCGGTATTCAATGCATGGGACAAGGACTACAACGACCTCATCAACAAGCCGACCATCCCGACGGTTCCCGAGAACGTGAGCGAGTTCACCAACGATGCCGGTTACATCACCAGCGCTGATCTGCCGACCGTTCCCGAGAACGTGAGCGAGCTGACCAACGACGCCGGTTTCATTACGGCGGCTGACGTTCCCGCACAGGTGAATGCTGACTGGGATGCCACCGAAGGTGCGGCTGAAATTCTGAACAAGCCGACCATCCCGACGGTTCCCGAGAACGTGAGCGAGTTCACCAACGACGCCGGTTACATCACCAGCGCGGACGTTCCCGAGCAGGTGAAGTCTGACTGGAACGCCACGACGGGTCCTGCCCAGATCTTGAACAAGCCAACCATCCCGACCGCCACGAACCAGCTGACCAACAACAGCGGCTTCATCACCGCTGCCGACATTCCCGAGCAGGTGAAATCTGACTGGAACGCCACGACGGGTCCTGCCCAGATCTTGAACAAGCCGACCATCCCGACCGCCACGAACCAGCTGACCAACAACAGCGGCTTCATCACCGCTGCCGACATTCCCGCCGAAACCGACCCGACGGTGAACAATGCCACCATCACCCTCAAGCAAGGCACCACGACACTGGGTACTTTCACCACCAACCAAGCTGGCAACAGCACTATTACAATCCCCGAAGCGGCCACCGAATACCAGGTGCTGAGCATGAGCCACGACACCCTCTTCTTGACCAACGGCGGTTTTGTGAAGATCACATGGGATGGTATTTCTGAGAAACCGGAATTCGCTCCTGTGGCCTTCACCGGCGATTACAACAATCTCGTTAACAAGCCTGACACCATCAGCCATTTCACCAATAACGCGGGCTATATCACTGCTGCCGACATACCGGCACAGCAGCAGGCCGATTGGGACGAGACTGACCCGACAGCGGTCTCCTACATCAACAACAAACCCAACATGGACGACTACCTCACCACGGCTGACCTGAGCAACTTTGTGACCAAGACCGAGGACGAGACCATCGGCGGTGACAAGACCTTCACCGACTATACTGAATTTGACGGTTTTGTGGAGTTCTACGATGGTGCTGAATTCTATGATTACGCCTATTTTGATGACTATGTGGGATTCTATTCTGATGTTTATGTTGATTACAACTCTGGCCGCATTCGTGTCCCCTCCGTATTGGAATCCATCGAGGATGACGGCACCCTCAATGTCTCTGACAATTGGGGAAGCTCCACCTGCAACAACGCCGTGAACTTCTGCGATTTGGAGACCGTTTACCAAAGTATGCTGAACAAGTTCAATGACCTGAGCGATGCTCTTGACAAATTGAACGACAGCATCAACAAGCTCAACAAGCAGCTCAACACCCCGAAGGACGGCGAAGCTTGTCCTCATTCTCCGACCGTTACCGATGTGGACGGCAACACATATTCCACCGTACGTATCGGCAACCAGTGTTGGATGCGCGAGAACCTACGCGTGACGCACCGTCCGAACGGAACCACAGCTGTCACTTACTCTACTCCGTCTAGCGCCCCCGCTAATTTCGGTTATAACTATAGTTTCTCCGAAATGATGGCGGGAGCATCCGCCACTTCCGCAGCAACACAAGGTATTTGCCCCGATGGTTGGCGAGTGCCTAACGATGCTGACTTCAACGAGCTGGTAACATACGCCCAGTTCAAAGCAGGCAATGCCTGTAGCTCTTTGAAGGCCACATACGGCTGGGCCAGTGGTTATTCAGGTGATAACACCTTGGGTATGTCCCTTTTACCTGCAGAAGATGACGGGAACTATTTTGATTATTACAGCTCAAACTATCACGATTGGTATCTTTCTGGAAATGGTAATCTTTACAACTATGGAGAGTGGCCTGGAAACGAATTACCACTCCGTTGTATCCGTTCCAACACTAACGGAGAAAACCTGACTATCAAACTGCCCACGGTGGAAACCTCCGCACCCGACGCCAGCCATATCTACGACGTGAATGTCTCCGGCACCTCTGTGTCCCTCAAGATCAAACCCGGCACCATCACCGCAAACGATTCTATGCCGCCTATGTCGAACATCACCGAATACGGCTATATCTACAGTACCACCGCTAATGACGCCTCCACTTTGGTACTCGGCGGTTCTGGGGTGACTAAAAAGCCCGGCACCGCAACCAACCTGACGTTCCCTTACGAGATGGGCTATTCAAACACCCAGGATTATTTCAGCCTCTCTAGTCTCACCTCCGGCACCACCTATTATTACCGCGCATTCGCCACCAGCGGTGTGGGTACCTCCTACGGTGCTGTCAAGTCTTTCGTCGCCCAATCGGATCCGAAGTCTTGTAAGGCTGTACTCGGTTCCTCCTATCCGGATCATGCCACCGACTACAATGGTTACAACTATGCCACGGTGGCTATCGGCAGCCAGTGCTGGTTGGCGCAGAGTTTGCGTTCCTACAGTTACTCTGATGGCAGCACCATCAATGGTTATTACTATGCGAACAACAGCTCCACCAACTGGGTCAACAACGGTCGTCTTTACACCTGGGCAGCGGCCATGCGCGGCACATCTTCCTCCACATATCCCGTGCAGGGTGTATGCCCTACCGGCTGGCGCGTGCCCACAGTGGCTGAGTACAACACGATGGTGAGCACCCTGCAAAGCAATTCTGCCATGTACTGCTCTTCTTCCTCCTCCAATATTGCAAAGGCTCTTGCCTCCACCAGCGGCTGGAACTCGAGCAGCACCACTTGCGCAGTAGGTAACGGCCAAACCAGCAATAACGCCTCCGGTTTTAATGCTTATCCGGCAGGTTATCGCACCACGACTGGATCATATTCTGGTTACGGAAACCACGCATTCTTCTGGACTACCGGTCAACGCGCATTCTATCTTAGCTACAGTAGTGCCTCGACAAGCATGGAGTCGAATACAAATGCCGCTGTTGCCATACCTGTCCGTTGCGTCTATGGTAGCTCAGCCCCGACGGTGGCCACGAATGCAACCACACCAACGGTGACATTCACTTCCGCAAATTCCTTGGGCGGCAACGTCTATTCCAACGGCGGCAGCAGCATCACTGCAAGAGGTATCTGCTACGCGCCCAGCACTACCACCACCACGCCCACCACGTCCAACTATAAAGTCACCTACTCGGCTGGTACTGGCAATTTCACGGTGAATTTGACCAACTTGACACCCGGTGTCACCTATTACTACCGCGCCTACGCCACCAACGCCCAAGGCACCTCCTATGGTGAAGTGAAGAGCTTTACAACCTCAGCTGCATCATACGTGTACAACGACAACTCCTCCAACAATGGCGACGTGACTATGATAACAAAAACTTCAGCCAAACTTTGGGGAAAAGCCAATGCAGTCTCCGGCGATCCTATTTCCGGTTGGGGTTTCATATTGTACAAGCAGAACTCCAGTGGCACTTTCGTGCAAGTGATGGATGCTTACCAATCTGGTAGTGTCTCTACCCCCTACTCGTGGACAGAGGACGGCTATTCGGTTACTTTGAACTCCACTTCTCAAAACAATTACTTTACTATGACAGTTAATGGTCTTGAACCTGGTGCCACTTACAAATACATGGCTCAAATTTACTGCGAAAACTCTAATAGTTGGTGGTATCCTGGCAAGACAGCTAATTCAGACGATGGTGTTAAATCCGATCCGTTCACCACTTACAAGGCTCCTTCGGTCTCTACAATCACCTCCGAAAAAGACTACTCAGGCGACAGAATGCGTATTACACTGAAAGGAAAGGTCACAGAAGCTGGATATCCCTCGTCAGAAACAAAGCAAGGAATATTGTTCAGCACCTCTTCCTCTAATCTTGACATCGCGCACTACGCTATTGGTGGCCATCGCTATGAGCTCAGTCGCAATTCGGACGGTTCGTTTTCCACCACACGTATCCCGTTTTCAGCCGGAACAACCTGGTACTATAGAGCTTACGCTTACAACACCACCTCAAAAGACACGGTTTATGGCTCTACTTTTTCATTTGTCACACCTGAACGTCCTTCCGACGTGGCTTATGACAATGCCTATGCCAATGCCTATTACTACAGTGCGGAGGTCACGAACAACTCCATCCGGGCCAAAGTCTCTGCCAATGCCCCCTCCGACGCACCTGTGTACAGATACGGTATCGTGTACAGCACCTCCAACTCCACACCTACGGTAGGAGGATCCAACTGTTCTGTGCAATGGAATACCAGTTCGACTTTTTATGTGACTGGATTATCCGCCAACACCAAGTACTACATGCGCGCAGTCGCCTATAACGCTGCCAGCTACAGTGCCGAGAACACGTGGACATACACTTACGCTCCCACCTCAAATATCCGTGTTATTAAGACGAAGCTCAACTGCGGTTCCAATCTGACAGACCAAAACGGTAATGTTTATCAGACAGGCACAGTCGGTAGCCACTGTTGGATGTTGCAAAACCTTAAAGCGAAAAACTACGACAATACGCTTAACTATTCCACAGCCGGTACAGGAACCCTTATACCTCTTATCTCAGGAACCAATGGATCAGATTCGTATGCTCGTTACAATCCCGGTAATGATGCAAGCACTGTTGGTTCCTCCAGTTATTCTGATGGTGTCGGCTACCTTTACAACTGGTATGGTGCCATGGGACAAGGAGTCAACAACTATGGCGGCAGTTCCAATATGGGTACTTCACAAGGCAAAAACCAAGGTGCTTGTCCTCGTGGCTGGCATGTTCCCACTCATGCTGAGCAAGTCGATGCTGCAAGTGCGTTCCCCGCACAGTATGCTGGTTATCTCGACTATAATGTGACCTATGGCGGTTTAGGTAACGAAGGCGATTATTGGAGCTCCGATTCTTTCACCAACAATGGGGCAACGTACTACTATTATTTGAAGAAAACCTCCTCATCGACCACAACCAGTAGTGGAAGGCTTCCGAAGTATGGACATTCATTGCGTTGCGTGCAGGACTAGTAATCAGATTCTACAATTAATACGTAAATAACGGAACGGCTTCCTCGGCAACGGGGAGGCCGTTTTTTCAATTAAGAATGACGGGGTGTCGGGGTGGTTTTCCTTTTTTGGGCTGTTGGCTGTTGGCCGTTAGCTATTGGCTGTTGGCTGTTAGCTATTGGCTGTTGGCTGTTGGCTGTTAGCTGTTCACTGGCGAGAGACATGGAACCTTAGACTATGACTATGACTTAGACTATGACTTAGACTATGACATCCATTCCCTACTCAATACTCACTATTCCCTACTCACTATTCCCTACTCACTATTCCCTACTCACTATTCCCTACTCACTATTCACTACTCACTATTCACTACTCACTATTCACTGTTCACTATTCACACTCACCATTCACTGTTCACAAAAAAATTGTATCTTTGCCGCGTAAAATTTTACACGTCTATGTACAACAACGACCCTCGAACTGTCATCACGCTGGACGCCGGTGGCACGCATTTCCGTTTTTCGGCGATGCGTGGCTGCGAGGCGGTTGCCGACACCTTCGAACTGCCCACCCATCCCCATGACCTCGCCCTGCTGTTAGAGGATTTGCGGACGGGCTTCCAGCATATCATCGACCAGCTTCCGGAGCGTCCAACGGCCATCAGCTTCGCCTTCCCCGGCCCTGCGGACTACCCCAACGGGGTGTTCCCCGACCGGCTCACCAACTTCCCCTGCTTCGAGGGTGGCGTGGCGCTGAAGGCGTACCTGGAGGCGCAGTTCGGGCTGCCCGTGTTCATCAACAACGACGCGGACCTGTTCACCTACGGCGAGGCCCTCGCAGGGGCGCTGCCCATGCTCAACGAGAAAATCCGCGCGGCCGGCGGCGTGAAACAGTACCACAACCTCATCGGATTCATCCTCGGCACCGGCTTCGGCATCGGCATCACCTCCCACGACCAGATGTTCATGGGCGACAACTGCTGTTCGGAGATCTACTGCTCGCCCAGCAAATGGGGCCACGAGCTCATCGCCGAGGAGGGCGTGTCGCTCCGCGCCGTGCTGCGCTACTACCGCGAAACCGCCACGGACGACCGGGCCGAAAGCTACACCGACTCCTACGACATCTACCGCATCGCCGACGGCACCCTTGACGGCGACCGCGAGGCGGCACGGAACGCCTTCGCCCGCTTCGGCGAGGCCGCCGGCTACACCATCGCGCAAGCCGCCTGCATGCTCGACGGCATCCTCGTGCTCGGCGGCGGCGTCAGCAAGGCCGCGAAATTCTACATGCCCGCCCTGCTCCGCGAACTCCGCACCGAAATGCATACCCTCGGCGGACAAACCCTGCCGCGCGTGCCCTCCTACATCTACAACCTCGAAGACCCGCAGGAGTTCAACGCCTTCGTGCACGGCCAGACCAGGGAAATCGAGGTCTTCGGCACCGGCAAGCGCATCCGCATCGACACCCAGCGCCGCCTCGGCATCACCCTCTCCCAACTCGGCACCTCCCGCGCCACCGCCATCGGCGCCTACTGCTTCGCCCTCCACGCGCTTGACAATGAATAATTGAAAATTAACTCCCTAAACCACCTAAACTTTCTAAACTTTCTAAACCACCTAAACTTTCTAAACTTTCTAAACCACCTAAACTTTCTAAACTTTCTAAACCACCTAAACTTTCTGACCCAACAACCGAATAACCTAAAAATCACCCGATATGGCAAAAGACTTAACCCAACAAAACATCGACGCTTGGCTTACGGGAAACTACGACCAGGCTTCCAAACATGAAATCCTGCGACTGCAAGAAGAGGATCCGCAAGCACTCTCAGACGCTTTTTACAAGACCCTTGAATTCGGCACCGGCGGACTGCGCGGCATCCTCGGCGTAGGCACCAACCGGATGAACAAATACACCGTCGGATTCGCCACCCAGGGACTGGCCAACTACCTGATCAAATGCTTCAAGCAGGACATCAAGGTGGCCATCTCCTTCGACTCACGCAACTTCAGCGCCGAATTCGCCCAAATAGCCGCCAACATACTGGCTGCCAACGAAATACAAGTCTATCTATTCGATGCACTCCGCCCTACGCCGGAACTCTCCTTCGCAGTGCGCCACCTGCAGTGCAACGCCGGCATCATGATCACCGCGTCGCACAACCCCAAGGAGTACAACGGCTACAAAGTTTATTGGAATGACGGAAGCCAGCTCGTCCCGCCGCACGACAGGAACGTCATCAACGAGGTGAACCGCATTAAGGAGGTGAACCAGGTGAAATGGGACGGCCGCCCCGACCTGATCCGCACCATCGGAGAGGACATCGACAAGGTCTATCTCACCCTCATCCGCCGATTGTCGCTGCATCCCGAGGCCATCGAAGCCGCAAAGAAGTTCAGCATCGTCTATACGCCCCTGCACGGCACGGGCGTCTCCATAGTGCCCCAGGCATTGGACGATTTCGGGTTCAAGAAAGTGCATATTGTCAAAAAACAGGCTGTTACCGACGGCAATTTCCCGACGGTGAAGTCTCCGAATCCGGAAGAACACGCCGCCTTGGAGATGGCCATCGAACTGGCTAAAAAGCAGAAAGCCGACATCGTGCTGGCCACCGACCCCGATGCCGACCGCGTGGGCATCGCCGTGCGCCGCGACGACGGCGAATACCAACTCTTCAACGGCAACCAGACCGCCACGCTGCTCTTCCACTACATGCTCTCCCAGACGAAGTTCAATCCGTTGGACAACAACCTCTTCGTGGTCAAGACCATCGTCACCACCGACCTAATCGAAGAAATTGCCACCGACTTCAACGTGAAATGCTACAACGTGCTGACTGGCTTCAAATACATCGCCGAGAAAATCCGTGAATTCGAAGGCAGCAAGCAGTTCCTTGTGGGCGGCGAAGAGAGCTACGGTTACCTCATCGGCGACTTCGTGCGCGACAAGGACGCCGTGTCGGCCTGCTGCCTGATTGCTGAAATGGCAGCCTACTACAAGACCATGTACCAGCGCAGCTTGATCGAGCAGCTGGAACTCATCTACCGCCAGTACCAATACTACAAGGAGTCGATGGTCTCGCTGACCGAGCCAGGCGAAGCCGGCATGCAAGCCATCCAGCAACGTATGGCCGACCTGCGCGAAGAGCTCCCCAGAACCCTCGGCGGCCAACCGGTGGTCATGGTTCACGACTACAAAACCCAGCATACCTGCAAGATGCAGTTCCAAACAAACGACCGCATCGAACTGCCCATGTCCAACGTACTGCAGTTCATCACTGCTGACGGCAGCAAGGTCACCGTGCGCCCCTCCGGCACCGAACCCAAAATCAAATTCTACTTCAGCGTCCACGAGCCCGTCGCCCCCGAGCAGTCCCTGCAGGAGGTGGACGCCATCCTTGAGGAACGCATCGCCGCCCTGAAAAAAGACTTACAACTATAACGATAAACTATAACGATATACTATAACAATATACTATAACAATAAACTATAACAATAAACTATAACAATAACAATAAACTATAACAATATACAATATACGACGAAAACTACAAGCGCTACTTTTCATAGCCTCGGAGAGGCTAAACGCACGAAGTGCAATTAACCCCACACAAGCGCAGCGCAGTGTGGGGCCAATGCATAAGCGTAGCACAGTATGGAGCCAAAGTACAAGCGTAGCGTAGCGCAGTGTAAAGCGAAAAAGAGAAAGACAAACCCATAAAAAGTATAAATGATAAACGAAAAACTGTTAAATCCCAAAAGCATCGTGATATGCGGTGCGTCAAGTGACATTCACAAACCCGGCGGAAAATCGCTGAAGAACCTCTTGGAGAGTCCCTTCAAGGGTCAGGTTTACGCTGTCAACCCCAAGGAAACCGAAGTGCAAGGCGTGAAATGCTACGCCAAGGTCGATGACCTGCCGCAGGTGGATTGCGCCATCCTGTGCATCGCGGCCAAATTCTGCGCCCAAACCGTCGATGTGCTGGCCAAGGAGAAAGGCTGCCGAGGCTTCATCATCGTCAGTGCCGGTTTCTCAGAGGAGAACGAAGAGGGTGCCGCCATTGAGAAGCATATCGTTGACACCATCAACAGTGTCGGCGGCTCGCTCATCGGCCCCAACTGCACAGGCTTCCTCAACACCAACTACAGCGGATGCTTCGACACGCCGATTCCGAAGCTCGACCCCCAAGGCGTCGATTTCATCACCGGCTCCGGCGCCACGGCCGTCTTCATCAAGGAATACGGCATGAGCAATGGTCTGAAATTCAACAGTGTATGGGCAGTCGGCAATAGTGCCCAGCTTGGCATCGAGGATGTTCTCGAACACCTTGACGAGACCTTCGACCCGGAGAAGTCCTCGCGCGTCATCATGCTTTACATGGAGAAGATCGGCGACCCGCAACGTCTGCTGAAACACAGCCGTTCGCTCATCAACAAGGGTTGCCACATCGCCGCCATCAAGAGCGGCAGATCCGCTGCCGGCTCTCGCGCCGCCTCCTCACATACGGGTGCTCTCGCTGCCAACGACGTAGCCGTTGACGCCCTCTTCCGCAAGGCTGGCATCGTGCGTTGCCAGAATCGCCAGGAACTGACCACTGTGTGCGGGGTCTTCATGCATCCCGAAATCAAGGGCAACCGCTGTGCCGTGGTGACCCACGCTGGCGGCCCCGCCGTGATGCTCACCGATGTGCTCTCCAATGGTGGCATTGAGGTGCCTTCGCTTAAGGAACACCCTGCCAGCAAAGCCCTTTTGGAGAAACTCTTCCCCGGATCTTCGGTGGGCAACCCCATCGACTTCCTCGCCACTGGCACCGCTGAACAACTGGGTTACATCCTGGATGCGGTGGAGAACGACTACACCAACATCGATTTCTCGGTCGTCATCTTTGGCTCGCCTGGACTCTTCTCGAACAAGGAGGTCTATGACCTGTTGGACCAGAAGATGAAGACCTGCAAGAAGCCCATCTTCCCCGTGCTGCCGAGTATCATTAACGTGAAGGACGAAATTAACGACTTCATCGCCAAGGGCCATATCAACTTCCCCGAGGAATGCGTGCTTGGCAATGCCATCTGCAAAGTGTACAATACACCCAAGCCCAAAATGGGCAACATTGAGAATCTGCCTATAGATAAGATTATTGTGTCACCCGCCAACGAGCCTGACAAGGATGAGGTGGCCAAAGTTGCCGAGTCCATACGCGAGTTTGGCCTGCTCACCCCGATTACCGTCAGCCCTGTGGATGGAGGCTATCGCCTCGTGAAAGGTGCTAAGCGTTTGCGTGCTGCCAGCATGGTCGGCATGACAGAGGTTGCAGCCTATGTTCAGGAAGGTGCAGTGGCGGCCGACATTTCCGACATCGATGTACCACGCATCCGCAGAACCATTAACCGCTGCAAAGACGGCTACATGGAAATCGCCGACTACAACGAGCTGCTCGACGCCGCCGGCATCAGCCGCAAGAAGTCTGTGGAGGTCTCCAAGAAAGAAGACGCCCTCGCCTTCGCCAAGGAAGTCGGCTGCAGCAAGGATGTGCCGTTGGTGATGAAGGTCGTGGGACCGCTGCACAAGAGCGATGTGGGCGGCGTGACCTTGGGTGTCAAGGACTTGGACACCGTGGCCAAGGAGTTCGACCGATTGATCGCCATCCCCGAGACCTACGCCGTGGAGATGTACCCGATGTTGGACGGCACAGACGTCTATATTGGCGCCATCCGCGACCCGAAATTCGGCCATCAGATCTTCTTCGGTTTGGGCGGCATCTTCATCGAGGTGCTGAAGGACGTGCAGAGCGCACTGGTTCCCATCACCGCAGACGAAGCCAAAGAGATGCTCACGAAACTGCGCGGCTACAAAATCCTGCAGGGCGTGCGCGGCCAAGAACCCGTCAACCTCGACCTCTACGCCGACCAGATTGCCCGCGTGAGCGCGTTGGTACAGGCCGCTCCCGAAATCGCGGAGATGGACCTCAACCCGCTGTTGGGCAACCAGCGCTACGTCACCGCCGTGGATGCCCGCATCCGGTTGGAAAAATAATCGCGAAGACTTTCGCAAAAAACAAGAGGGACTGCCGCATTACGACAGTCCCTCGTTTTTTTAACCTCGTGGTCATCTCATCCCGCGAACGTCATCACGAAGGTGGTGTGCGGTTTCGTTCGCAACGTGAGCGTGCCACCCGAGAGCCGCATGATTTGACGCGAGATGCTCAGCCCAATGCCGGAACCACCCTCCTTGGTCGTGAAGAACGGGATGAAGAGGCGCTCTTCCACCTCCGGAACAATGACCGGCCCGCTGTCGCTGACCTCCATGACGACATCCTCGCGCTCATTGAGGAAAGCCCGCACTTCCACCCAGCCTCTCCCCTCTCCCAACGCCTCAACAGCGTTCTTCAACAAGTTTCCGAGCACTCGCCCTACCAAGCTCTCGTCCGCATATAAGAGCATGTCCTCCGGCTCCACACTACAACGAAACTCCACCTCCCTGTTCTCCGACATTCCCTGCATCAAACGGATAGTCTGATCAATCAGTTTTTTAACGTAAAACAATGTCGGTGAGGGTGTTGGAATATGCGTAAACTGTCTATACGACTCCACGAATCCCTCAATGCTCTTGCCCGTGGAATGGATGACATCCAACCCTTTGTAGAGCTCAGAATCCTTGTCGGAAACTAACGCACGAAGACTTTCACTCAACGAGGTGACTGGGCTCAGGGCATTCATAATCTCATGCGTCAGAACGCGAGTCAACGACATCCACGAATCTATCTCCTTATTATCCAACTCATTATGAATATCATTCACCGCCATGACACGAATATTCCGCTCTTGGATACGACTTTGGGAGATGTTCAGGGAGAGCTGACGCGGGATCTCGCCGTCATGCAAGGTGATGGTGCGGGTGTCACCCTCCGCCGAAACGAGCAGAACATCGGCCAGTCCCTCACTCACCCGGTCTAACTGCCGCAAATGGGTGAGTACCGGCAATCCGAAAAGCGACAACGCCGCGCTATTGGTCTGCGTCACGAAGCCCTGCTCATCGTAGGCGACAATCCCGGTACGCACACTCTCCAGAATCAGCGCGTAGTAACGCTCCTTGTCGATGGTCTCCTGCCGCGTGCGCTCCAACATCTCTCGAATCCGGTTCAGCGATTCGGCCATCACCCGATCGCTGTGCCTGCGGTCATCCTCCGGAAACGAGAAGCTGAAGTCGCCGCCTGCCACCGCCTCCGACAAGAACCTGATACGCCCGGAGTTGCGACGGTTGCGACGAACCAGCACGTAAGCCGTGACGCCCCACGCAAGGAGAATTGCTATCGTTATTACTACCATTTCTATTCGTTATTGTGCCAAGAATCGTTTCCGATCTCCCTGGATTGACACTTGTCATACTTTCAGCCCACCGGGGAGATGCATCCTGTCATCGTCCCCAACCGTCCCGCTTAGATTCCGTACTTCTTCATCTTGTTATATAAAGTCTGCCGAGTGATGCCGAGGGTGGCGGCCACTGCGGTGAGATTGCCGCCGCATTGGGTAATGCACTTTCGGATCATCTCCGCCTCCATCTCTTCCAACGTAGTGATTTCATGGGCGTTATCCATCGCAATTGGGGTCGTCAACCTGAAATCACGCGCCTGCAACTCGCCCCCCTCGCTGACGATGACCGCATGTTCCACAACATGTTCCAGCTCGCGGATATTGCCGTACCACGGATGTTCCATCAGCTTGCGGACAGCTTCGGAACTCAGTTTGAGGCCAGATTTGTGGTATTTTTCGGTGAAAATCTCCACAAAACGCTTGGCGAAAGGCAGAATGTCATCGCGACGGTTGCGCAACGGCGGGATCTCCAAATGGATGGTGTTGACCCTATAGTAGAGATCCTCGCGGAACTCGCCGCGCATCACCTTCTCGTCAAGCTTGCGATTAGTGGCGCACACGAGACGGAAATCCACTGGAACACTCTTGTTGCTGCCCACCCGGGTAATCGTGCGGTTTTGAAGAACCGTCAGCATCTTGGCCTGCTGTGGGAAGGGAAGGTTGCCGATCTCGTCGAGAAAAAGTGTGCCGCTATCCGCCTCCTCAATCTTGCCCGCACGGTCGGTCTTCGCATCCGTGAACGCGCCCTTCACATGCCCGAACAGCTCGCTCTCGAAGAGGGTCTCCGACAGCGCACCCAAGTCCACCGTCACAAACGGTTTTCCATGGCGAGCGGAAAGACGATGTATCTCCTTAGCCAACAATGTTTTACCAGTACCATTCTCTCCTGTGATGAGGATGGCGGCATCCGTAGGGGCAATTTTCTCCACCATCATCCGCAACTCCTGCATCGACGCACTAACCCCCCAAAACAAAGAAGAAACCATGCCGTCCGATGACTTGGAACTCGTCTTTCCCGTTTGGCATACGCGCGTCAAGGCTGCAACGAGGCGGTCATTGTCCCACGGTTTCACCACAAAGTCGGCGGCGCCCTCTCTCATGCCCGCCACGGCTAATTCAATGTCAGCGTATGCGGTGAAAAGCACCACCGGCAACTCCGGGCGGAAACGTTTGACCTCCCGCAACCAAAAAAGCCCTTCGTTGCCCGTGTTAAGACCGGCAGAGAAATTCATGTCGAGCAAGATGACATCGGGCCGACACTGCTCAATCTGGCGCAACAACGTCACAGGCGATGGAAGCGTCACCACCTCCTCGAAAACACGCTCTAACAACAGTTTCAACGCCGCTAAAACGTTTCGATTGTCATCTACGACGATAATGGTTCCTCGTTTGTTCATTCTTCCTGTTTTGGATTCCACACCCTGTTACATCCCGTCCTCATACTTCACAAAATCTGTGCCAAAAATAGAAAATATTTCAATATCAGTGATATATGATTACATCGGAAACATAAAGGTGTCCAAAAAAGAGACAACGGTGTATGAAAATCACACTTAGTACTTCGGTTCCACCCCCATATTGAAGAAGATGAACGAGTAGATATCGACCACCTCGTCGATGGCCTTGTCTAAGGGCTTGCCGCCGCCGTGGCCTGCATTACTCTCGATACGGATAAGATGCGGTTTGTCACCAATGTCGCTGTTCTGCAAGGCAGCCGCGTACTTGAACGAGTGCGCGGGCACCACCCGGTCGTCGTGGTCAGCGGTGGTCACTAAAATGGCGGGGTACTCCTTGCCGTTTTGGATAGAGTGCAGTGGGGAGTATTTGTAGAGGTACTCGAACATTTCCTTGCTGTCTTCGCTGGTGCCGTAATCCACCGCCCAGTAGCGGCCAATGGTGAACTTATGGTAGCGCAACATGTCCATGACGCCCACCTGCGGGATCGCCACCGCGAAGAGGTCGGGGCGTTGGTTCACAACCGCGCCGACGAGCAGTCCGCCGTTGGATCCGCCTTGCAACGCCAATTTCTCCTTACTGGTATATCCTTGACTGATCAGGAATTCGGCCGCCGCAATGCAGTCGTCGAAAACGTTCTGCTTTTTCAGCTTCGTGCCGGCCTCATGCCACGCCTTGCCGTACTCGCCGCCGCCGCGCAGGTTCGCGATGGCCAGCACGCCGCCCTGCTCCAGCCAGGCGACCCGCGTCGCACTGAAGCTCGGGGTGAGCGAGATGTTGAAACCACCGTACCCGTAGAGCAGCGTGGGGTTGCTGCCGTCCATCTTGATGCCCTTCTTATGGGTGATGAACATCGGAACCTTGGTGCCGTCCTTCGAGGTGAAGAACTTCTGCTCAGTGACGTATTCGTCGGCGTTGAACTTGATCTCGGACTTCTTGTACAGTGTCGATTTGTTCTGGGCAACATCGTAGCGGTAGATCGCCGCCGGGGTGACGTAGGAGGTCACGGTATAGAAGGTCTCCGTGTCGTCGGCCTCGCCGCTGAAGCCGCCGATGGTGCCGATCATGTCGTTGTCGAGGTTGCCGAGGAACTTGCCGCTCTCATCGAAAATCTTCACGAGTGAGCGGGCGTCCTTGGTGTAGTTGGCGATCAGCCGTTTGCCGACGTGGCTCACACCCGTAAGCACTTCGCCCGGGGTGGCGGGAATGACCTCCGTCCAGCCCATCGTCGTGAGGCTACCGATCGGGATGCTGATGACCTGGTACTCCGGAGCGTTGTGGTTGGTCATCACGAGGAAGTGTCCGTCGATCTCATCAATCACGGCATAATCGTCCGTAAAATCGGTCACAGCTTTGATGAACTGCGCTTTCGGATTTTCCAAATCTTTGTAATACAGCGAATTGCCAGACGTGGATTCGCTGCCGTAAATCACCAAGTAGCGTTTGTTGACGACTTCGGCGGAGAAGCTGAGGTTCGGGTTGGTGCGGTCCTCGTAGGCCAGCCGGTCCTCTTTTTGGTCGGTGCCGACTTTGTGGTAGTAGAGTTTGCCGTTCTCGTTCACGCCGGAGAGCTCGTTCTTGGGTTCCGGAAAGCGGCTGTAGAAGAAGCCGTCGTCTTTCCAGGCGATGCCGGAGAATTTCACCCACACCAAATGGTCGTCGAGGGTCTTCCCGGTCTCGATGTCCTTGACGTAGATCTCCTGCCAGTCGCTGCCGTTGCGGGAGATGGCATAGCCGAGGTAGCGGCCGTCGTCAGAGATGTCGAGTGTGGAGAGCGCAACAGTGCCGTCATTGGAGAGCTTGTTGGGGTCGAGCAGTTCCACAGCCTCGCCGTCAAGGGAGTTCTTGTAATAGAGCACGCTTTGGTTTTGCAGACCGTCGTTGCGGTAGAAGAAATAACGGTCGCCCTTCTTCCACGGCGCGCCCTCCTTCGGGTAGTTCAGCAGGTCTTTCAGGTGCTGTTTCATCTTCTCCCGGAAAGGAATCTGCGACAGGAACTTGTCGGTCACCGCGTTCTGGGCCTTCACCCAGTTGGCGGTCTCCTCGGAGTAGTCGTCTTCGAGCCAGCGGTAAGGATCAGGGACGGCCGTGCCGAAATAGTGATCGACGGTGTCACATTTCTTGGTCTCGGGGTATTCCACCTTGGGAACCCCGCTGCTTTTCTTGTTGCAAGATACCGACATCATGATGGTGCTTAATGCTAAAATACTGATAATTAGATTTTTCATTGACAGGATATTTGAATTGATTCGTAATGCAAAGATAGATTTTTTAATCTACCGAACACATTGTACATAAAAAGGGCACAGCTCCACGACCGTACCCCAATTTTAAATTTTAAATTCTTAATTAACACGCGCTTTCGCCGGCATTAGCCTGGCGCAGTGGTCGATAATGGCATTCGCATACTCAAAACCCGAATCGCATACTTTCTTGTTTTTTGTGCCGTCGTAGCCCATAAACAGATGCATGGCTTCATAGCCGTCCACAACGGAAGCCAGTAGCTTTTTGTCACGCTTGCCGGCCGCTTCCTTGTACTTTCCAATGTCAGGACGGCCCTTACGCTTGGATATGCCGAACAACGCGTCCAGCACAATCAGACAACCGCTCCACAGAACGTTCCCCGCCATCTTCACGTACTTGCTGTCGTTATAGCGCTTCAATTCGGGATCGTAGTCGGCCTTCTCAATGACCTCCTCGGCATTGGCCACATACCGCCGGGCTTCTTCAATGGGATCTTTCTTTTCCATGATTTCCTTATATTGATGACATTCATCTTTAACGCCGCAAAGATACAACAAAAACGATTGTCAATCTCAAACATCAAAAAATATTTTTATAGTTAATAATCAGCACTTTACAATTTAGCAAATATTTATTTTAAGAAATAATTGTTAACGTCATTTTCATTTTTCAGAAAATTTCGTCACCACACATGCTTTTCGGGACAATATCTGCGGATTGCGAAAACACTCGAAAACAGCGGCAATTTCATTTGTCTGTGTGTATTCATAATTTATGTACATTTGCCGTTGTTTTGAATCAATCTGATGGAACAGGCACAAGACTTGCGAAAACTCGCCCGCGAGGCGCTGAAGCGACACTGGGGCTACGACAGCTTCCGGCCGTTGCAGGAGGACATCATCCTGTCGGTTTTGGAAGGGCGCGACACACTCGCGCTGCTGCCCACCGGCGGCGGCAAGTCGATATGCTTCCAGGTGCCCGCGCTCGTGAAGGGCGGCCTCTGCATCGTGGTCTCCCCGCTCATCGCGCTGATGAAGGACCAGGTGGAGCATCTCCGCGCCCGCCACATCAAGGCCGGCGCCATCTACTCCGGTATGCGCCAGAGCGAGCTTCAGGCCACCATCGACAATGCCCTCTTCGATCCCGAGTACCGCTTCCTCTACGTCTCCCCTGAACGCCTCCAGACCGAAAGCTTCAAGGCCAACTTCGCACGCATGCCCGTCAGGATGATCGCCGTCGATGAGGCACACTGCATCTCACAGTGGGGCTATGACTTCCGGCCGCCGTACCTCGAAATCGCGAAGATCCGGAAAGTATTCCCCGAAGTGCCAGTGCTCGCCCTCACCGCCACCGCCACTCCCGAGGTGGTCAAGGACATTCAGCAGCGGCTGGAGTTCAAGGCCGAAAACGTCTTCCAAAAGAGCTTTAAACGTCCGAACCTCACCTATTTCGTGGTCTATGAGGAGGACAAGAACAGCCGCATGCTGCGCATCATGAACCGCTACCCGGGCTCGGGCATCGTGTATGTGCGCAACCGCAAACGCACCGCCGAGACCGCCGAGTTCCTGCGCCAGAACGGCATCTCCGCCGACCATTACCACGCCGGCCTCGACCCGCGCGACCGCGACCGCAAGCAGCAGAGCTGGATGAAGGGCGAAACCCGCGTGATGGTCGCCACCAACGCCTTCGGCATGGGCATCGACAAGCCCGACGTGCGCTTCGTGGTGCACATCGACCTGCCCGACACCTTGGAGGCCTATTTCCAAGAGGCCGGGCGCGGCGGCCGCGACGAACAGCCCGCCGTCGCCATCCTGCTCTACGACCACAACGACATCGCGCAGCTCAAACGCAACTTCACCTTCACCTTCCCCGAACTCGACCGCGTGCGCGAGGTCTATCGCGAACTATGCCAGAACCACCACATCGAGCTCGGCACCGGACAAGGCCGATCGTTTCCCTTTTCCATGGAACGGCACGCCCACGCCGTGAAGATGAACGCCACACAGTACTTCAACGCGCTGAAACTGCTCCAGAACATCGGCGTGATTCTTGTCTCCGAGCATCTGCGCGAAAAATCCGAACTGCAGTTCCAGCTCGACGGCGACCAACTGCTGCGCTACCAAAAAGAGCACCCCGAATCCGAGCCGCTGATCACCGTCATCCTGCGCTCCTATACCGGAGTCTTCTCCCAATTTGCAGACATCGACGAACGACTGATTGCCAACCGGCTGGAAACCACGGAAGAATCTGTTATCGAACAACTTAAACAGCTCCGAAGCGAAAAAATACTCTCCTACCAGCCCCGCAGCAACATCCCGCTGATCGTCTTCCTCAAGGACCGCATCAACGAAAAATACCTCTACTTCGACAAGAAAATCTACGATTTCCGGAAGGAGAAAGCCGCAGAACGATTTGCCGCCGTGGAAAACTACGTCAAGACGGACAATGTGTGCCGGAGCCAGTTGCTGCTGCAGTATTTCGGGGAGTGGGACAGCACCCCCTGCGGCGAATGCGACGTGTGCCGCCGACACCAGACGCAACGAATCCGAAACAAGTCTTTTGAATTGATTTCCAACGAGATAAAGAATCTTCAACAAGCAGGGTTCGCCCCAAAAGAGATTCTCGCCGAGTTGTCGAAAAAGTATGAGGAGCCGCAGATTGTGGAGGTGATGAGGTGGATGGCGGATTGATTTAGGATGTTTAGGATGTTTAGGAAGTTTAGGAAGTTTAGGAAGTTTAGTATGTTTAGTATGTTTTTTTGGGGGTGGGGTTGTCACAAATGGGGAGAGATTTCGTTATAAACATGATATAGTAAGGTATTCGAATTATGAAAAAGTTTTACACACTACTGATTATCAGCGTATTATCAACAAGCGGATCACTTTTCGCGCAGTACGCGCCGTGGCAGCCGTCGCAGGGGCCATTGAACTTCAACACCATCTCGGCACCCTACGTAAAGTGCACCTACAGCACCAGCTTAGAATGGAGTGGCGACAATGAACCGCCCGCTATCACCAGCCCGGGCATCAACCAAAGTAACGGCAGAGTCTCGCACCGCATCGTCACCACCAACGGTAATGACCCGTGCCGCTGCGAAAGCCTTGGCGGGTCCAATTACTACCACGAACCCATCCTCCCCCCGAGCTGGAACATGGACTGGAACAATCCACAGGACACCGTCGTCATGTTGGGCTGCAACGATTGTTCCAGTGGTTGTGCAGTGTGTAATGACCACTCCCAAATCGAGTACTGGTTTTACCCGCAGGAGGGCAACAGCACCCTGTTGGTCATGTTCACCTTTGCCGAGGAAGATGTCACCACCCACAATGCCAGCAACCAGAACAACCAATGCCAAGGCACTTGTTATTCTACAAAAAACCCGCAATTCTACATTGAGGTGCTGGACGGGGAGACCAACCAACTGATTCCGAGCGGCTACTACAAAAGGCAGAACGGCACGCCGAACCCCAACTGGCCCTACAACCGGTTCATGGCCTGCCCCGACGGTTGCCAAAGCTGTGAATCCACTCAGGTTGGTCCCGACCAATACGGCATCACCACTTACTATTGGGCCCATCCGAAGGCCACCCCCACCACATTCAACTTCCGCAGGTGTCCCTCAAGTCAAACCAGCGGACACTCGTCCCAAACCGTGGGCTGGTTCGAGTACAAGCCCATCGCCTTCGACCTGAGCGCCCACGCCGCGCAGCACCGCTCGGTGAAGCTGCGCATCCGCTGCTACGCCTGCTCCGCCGAATTCCACTGGGCATACTGCATGTTCACGGCCAAGATGATTCCCAACGCCATCCAGGTGGATGCCTGCGGCAACGAGGATGTGGCACTGTCGGTACCCCCCGGATTCAGGGAAACCCACTCCTACATCTGGCACTTCGGCTACGACTCCTTGGATGCCTGCAACCGCTACCTGAACGTGGACGATCCACCGGCCGGCATCACCTGCAACGGACTCTACGACATTTACATCAACCGCGACAGCGCACGCCTCTGGCCCTACTACCGCTGCGAAATGTACTCCTACACCGGCGCTCCCTTCGTCTATGAAGCACACATCAAATCCTACTACTTGGATGCCGGCTTCGACTTTGAGCAGAAATACGACAATTGCGACCTGACCGTGCAATTCCACGACACCAGTTCCATCATCAGCGTGATTCCCCCGACCTCCGCCGGAGCCACGGAAGACACCATCGTGCAGCAAACACAGTTCATCCAATGGCAAGTGAAACGGTTCGGGCAGTTCATCCAGTTCGCCGAGAACGACACCACCCCCACCTACACCTTCGACAACTCCACCGTCGATACGACCACCGGCGAGGCCACCATCCGTATCATCATCCAAGATGAGGAGCAACGCTGCTCCGACACCTTGGAAAAGACCATTTTTTTGGATCTCACAGCCCTGCAGACCAATTTCGGGACCGACACCATCTACACTTGCGAAGAAAAGCTGCCTTACGTGTATGACGCGGCCTACTTCGGCGACACACAGAGCTGGTCCACCGAAGGCACACGCCGCGTCAAGTACGAAAGCTTGGGCTGGAACGGCTGCGACAGTCTGGTGGACGTCACCCTTATCATCCGCAAACCCAAAGTGAACGTCGTCTTCGACCTCGACTACTGCGACGAGTTCACCACCACTCTCTCGGCGGAGACGGAGAGCGACGTGACGGAATACAAATGGAACACGGGCGAGACCACCCCGAGCATCACCATCACCACGCCGGGCACCTACAGCGTGGTCATCACCGACGAGGAAGGCTGTGTTTCCGACCCGCCCGGCACCATCACCATCCCCGCCTGCAAGCCGTTCCTCAACTTAGCCAACTCCATCACTCCGAGCAACATGGATGGCATCAACGACTACTTCTTCATCCCGCAGAGCAACCTCATCCAAGAGCTGGAGTTCACCGTCTATAACCGCAACGGCGACATGGTCTATCACACCACCAACAAGGACTTCCGCTGGAACGGTTCCGAAAACGGCAAGCTCTTTGTCGGAGCCACTTACACATACACCTTGTATATCATTGATTACGAAGGCATCTCTTCCCGACACAAAGGGTCCATCACCATTCTTTAGGCACATTCATCAACAGAAAATCATTTTAATTTTTGGTAAATATGAAGAAAATAGTCCTATTTTTTGTTATTTTGGCAGGCATGACAAGTTTGCGGGCGCAGAATACCATCACCAACAGCGACTTCGAGCTGTGGTCATACGGGAAACCGGTGAACTGGACGGTTGCCTTGCATGGCAACATCACCTCTTTCGTCAACCTCCCCGTGGAGGTGAATTTCGGCAGCAAATCCACCGACGCGCACTCGGGCACGGCTGCCGTGAAGCTGCAGTCGGCCGACTTCTCCATCCCCTACACCCAATACAACTTCAACATCCCCGGCATTTTGCAGGCAGGTGAGTCGGAGGGTTTCTCCATTCCGTTAGAAGACATCATGGCCATCGTCCAAGCGATGCAAGACACCACCGGCGGCGGCTTTGACCCCTCAAACCTGTCGTCGCTGGCCAGCTTGGCCAAGATACTGGCTCCCGGCGTGCCCTGCACCGTTACCCCCACCTCCGTTTCCGCGTGGGTTAAATATCAGCCGCAGGAAGGCGACCAGATGATGATGGTTGCCATGACTAAGCTGAACGGAACGCCCGTCAGTTATGCCTACGAAATGTTCAACCCGGCGAATCCGGACGCCTACGAACAGATTGCCGTTAACTTCAATGAAGCAGGCGCCGAATGCGACTCCATCATGATTATCATACTCTCCTCGATGCAGATGGGCAGCAGCTCCGTGCTGTGCGTGGATGATGTCAGCCTCAACTACAGTGGTGTCAGCATTTCCCTTTGGGGCAAGCACAATGGTGAAATCTACCCCAACCCCGCCAGCGACAGGCTTCACATTCGGCCGGCAAGCGACAACACCTACCGCTGGACGCTCACCGACCTCACTGGAAAAACCTTGCAGTCGGGCGAAGCCACTGGAGAGACCGACATTGACACAAAATCCTTTTCCTCAGGGATTTACCTGCTCCAAATCGACGAAGGAGGAGACCATTCCGTCACCAAAGTCGTGATACGCTGATGCAACCTGAAATCTGGTTGGCACCGCTGCACGGGATCACCTCCCGGACGTTCCGAAACACCCTATGCCGTCACTTTGGCGGCATAGATTTTTTTATGTCCCCGTTCCTGCCCGCGCAGCCGCAAGGGAAACTCAACCCGAAGGTCTGGCAGGACATCGACCCCGGCCTCAACACCGCCTTGCCCCTCGTCCCGCAGCTCATGGGCAACCGTCCGGAGGCTGTCGCGGAGACGATGGCGATGCTGCACGACCGGTGGGGCCACAGCCGATTCAACCTCAACATCGGCTGTCCCTCTTCACCCGTGGTACGCCACACGCGCGGATGCGGCCTCATGCCCCACCCCGATCTGGTGGAAGCCATCGTCAGGGAGGCCACCGGCAAGACACCGTTCCGCCTCTCGCTGAAGATGCGGCTCGGCCTGCACGATGCCGACGAAGGACGGGAAATCCTGCGCCGGCTCAACCGCTATCCATTGGACTTCATCGTCATCCATCCCCGTTTGGGCGATGAGCAATACAGCGGCACACCGCACTGGGACCTGTTCGAAGAATTCCTGTCCATCACCACCCACAACGTGATTTACAGCGGCGACATCTTCACGAGGGAAGACTTTTTGTCGCTTTCCAAGAAGTTTCCGCAGGTGAAGGGCTGGATGTTGGGAAGAGGGATGTTGCGGAATCCCTTCCTGGCAGAGGAAATCAAGGGCATGGCGACCGGAGACCGGCAAGCCCGCTTCCTGGCGTTTCACGAGCGGCTCACGGAGGAACTACTGCCTCTACGGGGGGAAAGCGGCACGCTGGCGAACCTGAAGGAGCTGTGGCACTATTTCGCGGATTTCGCCGACACGCCCGGCACGGAACTGCAGCAGCTGCTGCGCATCACGGAACTGGAAAGGTTCTCGCACCGGTCGCGACAGCTTTTGCAACCGAAAGGGTTGTAAAAAGTGTATATTTGCCGTTTGGTATTCCTTTCTAAAGGAATCCGCAATATATTGAATATCAAATATTTAAAATAATAGAGTATGAAAAAGAATTTTATTTTTTTCAAGACAGCAGCTTTTATGCTTTGCTGCTTGATGGGTTTGGCGGGATTATCGTTCGCCCAAACCACCTACACCTTCAGCAACTACCCTTCCGGCACCCAATATGCAGAGAACGAGGTGCACGTGCTGGACAATAATGTCACCATCGTGACCAACCAGTGCCATTTCACCACCCAGTTGCGGGTGTATTCAAGCGCGACACACGACGGAAACTTCTACACCTACGCCCTGCCCTTCTACATCGACAGTCTGGCTTTTAACATGGGCTACAGAACAGATGACGTGAATATCTACGGCAGTACAGACGGTACAACCTGGAATCTTGTAGGAAGCATTCCCGTCACCGTATCCAACAATCAATATGCGAATTTCGGTCTTTCTTTCGGCAGCAGCAACTACAACTTTTTCAAATTCGATGTAGATGGAGACCAACAAATCCGCGTGACTTCCATGACCATTTACTACAAGCCGACGGGGCCTTCAGGCAATGCGGCACAGATGCCTTCCATCACTCCGGCTCCCGGAATCTACACAAGTACTGTGACGGTGACCCTATTCTCTGAAACCAGCAACGCCTCCATCTATTACACCACCGACGGCACAACCCCGACCAGCTCTTCCACACTTTACACTGCACCTTTCACCGTCAGCCAAACCACTACGGTGAAAGCCATTGCCACGGCTGCGGGATACGCGAACAGCATAGTGGCCTCTGCCACCTACACCTTCCCGGTCTCGGTGAACAATATCGCCGACTTCAAGGCTCAGACAACGGCCAACCAGCCCTATCTGATTGCCAACGATGTAACATACGTGTTCGGGCAGGGCAACTACACCTACGTGAAAGACGCCACTGGTGGATTGCTCATCTACGGCAACACCATCACCACTCCTTACGAGGAAGGCGACCAAATCAGCGGACTGATGGGCACTCGCACGGTCTTTGCCGACCAAGTGGAAATGTCAGCCTCTCAAAACACTGATGCGGCGACGACAAACACCGGCTCCGTATCCCCCATTGTGGTCACCATGAGCGACCTGATCAACAACTATAGCACCTACGACGCGCAACTCGTCACGCTCGAAAATGTGAACTTCCCCGACGGGTTCACCGGCGAAAACCAGACTACCGTCACGCAGAGCGGCAGTTCCATAGTACTTTACAACCGCTTTAACATAGACACCACCCTTGCGGCCAACACCACGCTGAACGTCACGGGATTCGCAGCCATCTATAATGGGAGCGTTCAAATCTATCCTCGCCACAACAGCGACCTCAGCACGCAAGCTCCCGTCCTGACACCCGCCCTCGCCATCACCGCTCCCGCTGACGGCAGCCAGTTCAGCACGTTGGACACCCTGCCCATCGGCGTGGACATCCAGAACTTCACCCTCGGCACCGACGGCTACCTCAAGGTCGAGTCGCCGCTGCTGACCGCCGCCGGGCTCCCCAGCCCCGCTTACTTGGACCAGGCCGGCCTGAACATGCTGCTGCAGGCTGTATTCTCCCCGCTGCCCACCGGCACGCACACCATCACGGCCTCTTTGGTTGACATGAGCCAGGCCGCCCTCACGCCCGCCGTGACCGCCACCACCACCTTCACCGTCACCGCACCGGTGCTCAACGCTCCGGTCATTGCGGCTTCCGGTGACGAGGCGGACGCCGACAACAGCTTCTATTTCAATGCCACCGTCACCATGACCGCGGAAAACGGCGCGGAAATCCGCTACACCACCGACGGCACCACGCCCACGGAAGCCTCCACGCTCTACAGCGCTCCGTTCCAAATTACCACCTCCACCACGATCAAGGCCATCGCCGTGAAAACCAACTGGCAGAACAGCGACGTGACCACGCTTGAGGTGACCATCACCGCTCCGACCGTGGCTCTGCCCGCCTTTACGCCCGGCACCGGCACCTATGCCGACAGCGTGACCTTCAGCATCGCCTGCACGACGGAGAATGCGGAAATCCGCTACACCACCGACGGCACCGAGCCCACGGAGACCTCCACACTCTACAGTGCACCTGTTCTGCTGACTAACACCACCACGGTCAAGGCCAAAGCCTTCAAGGCCGACTGGATAGCCAGCGCAACGGCCACGGCCACTTATACCATCGTGTATGACCCGATTCTGACCGCCAACGCCACTGCACTGAACTTCAGCAGCACACAGCTCGCGCAGGAGATCACCATCAGCGGCGCCCACCTCGCCGACCCCATCACGCTGAGCTGCGACAACACGCACTTCACCGTGAATCCGAGCAGCATCGCCAACCCGAACAGCAACACGGTAGTCACTGTCACCTTTGACGGCACCGAGCCCGCCACGGGCACCCTCACCATCGTTTCCGACACGCTGAGCGCAACGATCGCCCTGGCCGCCACCGCCCAGCTGCCCGCCGTCGTGCTGACCCCCGCCACGGAAGTCAGCGACAGCCTCATCACGGTGACCATGAGCTGCACCGTGTCCGACGCCACTATCCACTACACCACCGACGGCAGCGAACCGGACGCTCAATCCGCCACCTACAGCACGCCCGTCGTCTTCAACACGCCCGGCACCTACACCGTGAAAGCCCTCGCCGTGAAGAACGGTTGGGAGAACAGCGACGTGACCACGGGCTCCTACACCATCAACGAGCCGCAAGCACCCGACACGGTGAGCGCACCCATCATCAACCCCGCCACGGATCTCTACTATGAGCCGCAGACCGTGACCATCACGTGCGCCGATGCCGATGCCGTAATCCGCTACACTACCGACGGCACCACCCCGACGGAAAGTTCCACAACATACAACGCTCCTTTCACCGTGAGCACCACCACCACTATCACCGCCAAAGCCTGGAAGGCCGGCATGGTGCCGAGCGACAACGCCACTGTCACCATCAGCTTCCCCGAACAGGTAGCCAATATCGCCGCTTTCAAAGCTGCCGCCGAGACCAACGTGGAGAAACAGATCATGAGCGATGTGACCTTCGTGTTCCGCAGCGGCCGTTTCATGTATGTGGAGGACAACAGCGCGGCCCTGCTGATTTATGACTACAACACGCCAGTCATCACCACCCAATACAACGAAGGAGACGTGATTGAGGGCGGTATTTTCGGAAAATACACGCTCTATCAAGGCATGGTGGAGATGCTGCCCACGCACAACCCCGCCGCTGCTACCGGAACACCCGTAACCGTCACTCCGACGGATGCCACCATCTCCGCTATCAAGACGCAATACGCTGACGTTTACGAAGCCCGATTAGTGCATTTGAGCGACGTAGAGTTCATCAGTGCCACCCAATTCGTGCAAAACGGAGACACTATGGCCATCTACAACCGCTTCAACAGTGTGACCACGGAGATTTCTACCGGCGACATCGCCGACGTGACCGGATTCGTAAGCTACTCCACCAATTACGGCTACCAAATCTACCCGCGCGACAACAACGACATCAACATCCATCCCGTTGTGGTGCTCGACACCGTGGCCACGCCCGAAATTTCCTTCTACCGTTCCGGCGAGTTCTACTTCATGCACCTTGCATGCGCCACCGACGGTGCCGACATTCGCTACACTTTCGACGGCTCCGTCCCGGACGAGAACGCCAACTTGTTCACGTCAGACGTACCGTTCCAACTCAATGTGCAGTACACCATCAAGGCCATCGCCATGAAAGAAGGCATGACCAACAGCGAAGTTGCCGTCTATGACTACAATCCGAGCGGTATCGCAGACCACGAGCTGCGCAACAGCCTCATCGTCTATCCGAACCCCGCCATTGATTTCGTAACCGTCAGTGTCAAGGACGAGAGCACCGCCATCGAAAAAGCGGAGCTCTACAATGTTTACGGCCAATTGCTGCGCACCGTCGAGACAAACAGCAACAATGCCACAATCTCCATCAGCGACCTCGCCACCGGCACCTACATCGTCAAGATATTCAGCAACAAGGGCACGGCCTCGCTGCCCATTATCCGGAAATAATACGAATCACTTCCGCCCAACAAAAAACGGAGCCCGACCCCATCGGACTCCGTTTTTTTTGTATTCCATTAGCTTCTAATCGTTTTTCACATGCACATCCATCTGGTTGAAAGGGATTTCGAGACCGTTTTCGCGGAAGGCATTGTAGATTCCCTCGTTCAGCGAATAAAGCGTGTCCCAATAATTTTCAGGGAGTGTCCAGGCATAGAGTCGCATGTGGAGGGAGCTGTCGGCGAAATCCTCAAGAGTGGCAAACGGGGCTTTGGGTTCATGCAATACCAACGGGTTGTCGGCGGCCACCTTCAGCATCACCTCCTTGGCTTTCTCCACCGACATGCCGTAGGCCAGTCCCACATCGATGGCCACGCGGCGCTGTGGCATGTTGAAATGGTTGACCAACGACTTGGTGGCCAGTTCGGTGTTCGGTACGATAATCTTGCGGGCGTCATAAGTGCGCAACGTGGTGTTGAAAATCTGGATACTATCCACATATCCAGAATAGGGTCCCTGTTCGATATAGTCACCCACCTTGAACGGCTTGAGCAACAGGATGATGACACCGCCAGCGAAGTTCTGGAGCGTACCTTGGAGGCCCATGCCGATGGCCACGCCCGCCGCGCCGAGGATGGCAATGAACGAGGTCATCTGGATACCCATGATGCCCATGGCTGTGAGGACAATCAGCACTTTGAGGAGAATGTCGATGAGCGAATGCAGGAACTCCTGCAGTGAAGGATCCACCTTGTGCCGCTCGTAAGCCCGCTTCATCATCTTGTTAAGCAGGTTGATGAGCTTCCAGCCCACAAAAAGCACGATGCACGCCACCACAAATTTTGGCATGTAGTGGAACAGAACGTCGTTCAAAAACTGCTTCGCCCCCGAGGAGAACGAATCCCATGTGTTCATTACTGTTCTTTCCATAATATCGGTTTATTCATTATTTATTTTCGGCCGCGAAAGTACAAAATAATTGTTTCGCGACAAGTGCCTCTGTTTCCTGCGAAATCATCCCGAATATTTTAACTAATATTTGTTAATAATATTTATCAGTATTTCCAAATATCTGATTATCAGCACTAAAAAAATTTCGCAAAACCCTTGACAACAGCGTTTTTCCGTTGTATCTTTGCAACCTAAAACTTGTCGTCATGAAGAACTACTGCAAATACTTCAGCCCTGTGACCGACGTCACCTTCCGGAAGGTCTTCGGCGAGCACATCGACCTCGCCGCCAGCCTGCTCAACGCCTTCCTCCCCCTGGAGGATGGACGCACCATCAGCGAACTGCACTACCTCCCGCCCGAACTGATGCCCAAGACCCCGACCCGCAAAGGCAGCATCGTTGACCTGCACTGCACCGACTCCACCGGCGCGACCTTCCTCGTCGAGATGCAGCTCAACTGGGAGTCCGACTTCTTCAAGCGCGTTTTCTTCAACGCCTCAAAAGCCTACGTCCGCCAGCTCACCGAGGGGGAACGATACAAACTCCTGAAGCCCGTCTATTCCCTCAACTTCGTCACCGGCGACCTGCACAAGGGACTCAGCGAATGGTACCACCCCTACCAGTTCGTCCACATCTACCACACCGACCGCGTCTTCGACGGGCTCAAGATCGTCTTCGCCGAAATCGAAAAGTACAAGAAGCTGGCCGTGAAGGGCGACTCCAAGAAGGACCTGTGGATGCGCTACTTCACGGAGATGACCGCGGATACGAGGACGCCCGCGCCGGAGCTCCTCGCCGACCCCGACATCGCCAAGGCCGTCAAACTGCTGGAGGTCATCAACTACAACAAGGCGGAGGAGTACCTCTACGACAG
>JAFXPL010000036.1 GCA_017527945.1 Bacteroidales bacterium
ACAAGCAAGTGGAGCTTGCAAGGATGGCGGGTATAACGTCGCGCCCCCCGTGGGCGCGTGGATTGAAACATGGTCGGGAAGTACGCCGGGTTGGTGAGCATCTTGTCGCGCCCCCCGTGGGCGCGTGGATTGAAACCCTTGACGACGTACATCATGACCAGCTGCATACGTCGCGCCCCCCGTGGGCGCGTGGATTGAAACCACCTTGGTTAAGTTTACCAACGGCAGTACCAGGTCGCGCCCCCCGTGGGCGCGTGGATTGAAACATACGTGGAAATATCAATACGATTTTGCTTAGTAGTCGCGCCCCCCGTGGGCGCGTGGATTGAAACTTTCGCAAAATCACCGTACCTCCTTCGGGCATCGGTCGCGCCCCCCGTGGGCGCGTGGATTGAAACGTGCAGGTAAATGACAGGAGAGCTGCCGCCGACAGTCGCGCCCCCCGTGGGCGCGTGGATTGAAACATCTGCTCGGTGGTGCTGTAGCCCGACAGGTCGAGTCGCGCCCCGTGGGCGCGTGGATTGAAACTCAGAATCTTATCGGTCAATCTGATGCCGGCTTTGTCGCGGCTCCCCGTGGGCACATATAACGGCGGATACAGACTTGAACCTGCTAAGATAGCAGTGTTAAACATGGGTGATTCTGTTCCTGGGGAAAGAGCGGAACACAAGATTCGCGGCGCGTGCAAAGGATCCGGTCGTAGGGGATGTTCATTCGCCGCGAAACGAGATGACGCTGCGAAAGGGCGCGCGAGAGGGATTGAAGTGGAAATGTTTTTTGGCGGGGAGTTGACTGCGTCCCGCAGTCAGGACGAAAGGCAGGTTGCCTCCGCGGGACACAGATACCTCCGAAAAAACATTGTAACGGAAAGCCCGACGGCGCGGCGGGAGCCTGCGTTTCCCAACGTTGGTCCGTGAATGCGTGTTTGCCACGCTTGGAAGCATCGCCTCCGGCGCCGGCTCGCCCTAATAAAAAAGTTCATGCGGAAGCCGCGACCCTTTTTTTCTCCCATATCCAAGCAACCAAAAAAAAATGTATCTTTGCCGATTGTTTTGAATTTTAGATAAACCATCATTATATGATTAACATCACACTGCCTGACGGCTCAGTCAAACAAATGGAAAAGGGCTGCACCCCTTACGAGGTGGCGCAGGCCATCAGTGAAGGCTTGGCACGCAACGTGCTGGTAGCCAAAGTGAACGACCAATTGGTGGAGCTCGACAAACCCATCAACGAGGATGCCACGCTCACCCTCTACACGTGGAACGACCGCGAGGGCAAGGACACCTTCTGGCACAGCTCCGCCCACCTCATGGCGGCGGCCATCGAGTCCCTCTACCCCGGCGTGAAATTCGGCATCGGCCCCCATATCGAGACCGGCTTCTACTACGACATCGACTTCATGGACTACTCCATCTCCTCCGACGACTTCCCCAAAATCGAGGAGAAGATGAAAGAGCTGGCCTCCCAGAAGATCCGCTTCGTGCGCCGCGAGGTGTCCAAGGCCGAGGCGCTCGACTACTTCCAGAAGAAGGGCGACGAGTACAAGCTGGAACTCATTGACGGTCTCGAAGACGGCCAAATCTCGTTCTACGAGAGCGGCCCCTTCACCGACCTCTGCCGCGGCCCGCACCTGCACGACACCTCCATGATCAAGGCCATCAAACTGCTGAAAACCGCCGGAGCCTACTGGCGCGGCGACGAGAAGCGCAAGCAGCTGACCCGCATCTACGCCGTCACCTTCCCGAAGAAAAAGGAACTCGACGAATACCTCACCCTCCTCGAAGAGGCCGCCAAGCGCGACCACCGCAAGCTGGGCCGCGAGATGGAACTCTTCACCTTCTCCCCGCTCGTGGGACAGGGCCTGCCGCTGTGGCTGCCCAAAGGCGCCGCCCTGCGCGACCGCCTGGAACAGTTCCTCCGCAAAGTGCAGAAAAAATACGGCTACCAGCAGGTCATCACCCCGCACATCGGCAACGTGAACCTCTACAAGACCTCCGGCCACTACGCCAAATACGGTGCGGACTCCTTCCGCCCGATCACCACGCCGCAGGAAGGCGAGGAGTTCTTCCTTAAACCGATGAACTGCCCACACCACTGCCAAATCTACGCCGCACGCCCCCGCTCGTACAAGGAACTGCCCCTCCGCTTAGCGGAGTTCGGCACCGTCTATCGCTACGAGCAGAGCGGTGAACTGCACGGCCTGACGCGGGTGCGCGGCTTCACGCAGGACGACGCCCACCTCTACTGCACCTCCGACCAAATCAAGGAGGAGTTCTGCAAGGTCATTGACATTATATTGTATATATTCAAGACCCTGAAGTTCGACAACTACAAGGCACAGGTTTCCCTGCGCGACCCGAATAACAAGGAGAAGTACATCGGCACCGACGAGAACTGGGAGAAGGCCCAGCGCGCCATCATCGAGGCAGCCGCCGAGAAGGGCCTGAACACCGTGGAGGTGGAGGGCGAGGCCGCATTCTACGGCCCGAAACTCGACTTCATGGTCAAGGACGCCATCGGCCGCGAATGGCAACTCGGCACCGTGCAGGTCGATTACAACCTGCCCGAACGCTTCGGACTCGAATACACCGACGCCGACGGCCAAAAGAAACGCCCGGTGATGATCCACCGCGCCCCGTTCGGCTCCATGGAACGCTTCGTGGCCGTGCTGTTGGAGCACACCGGCGGCAACTTCCCGCTCTGGCTCACCTCCGACCAGGTCGTCATCCTGCCCATCAGCGAGAAGTACATGGACTACGCCCAGAAAGTGCGCGCCGCCCTCGACGAACAGGACATCCGCTGCTACATCGACGAGCGCAGCGAGAAGACCGGCCGCAAAATCCGCGACGCCGAAACCGCCAAAGTCCCCTACATGCTCATTGTGGGTGAGAATGAGGAGAAGGACGGCACCGTCAGCGTGCGCCGTCACGGCAACCTCAACGACGGCACCATGCCGCTCGGCGATTTCGTGACCCTCATCAACGAGGCCATCAAGGCGGAATTGGAGAACTAAAATTAAAAAATTGAAAATTGGAAATGGGAGTGGGCTTTGCCTGCTCCCTTTTTTCATTTTTCGTGACCAAAATCAAAATATCCGCCCAGCATATAAAAAAAATGCTACCTTTGCCGCCATAAAACAATATCCAATTTTATGAAGAAAGACACCATTTACACAACAAAAAATACACCAAAACTGCTCTTTTGGGTGGTTTTAATGCTGTCATTCCCGCCCCTGCATGCCCAAATCGACAATCTTTTCTGGTTCGCGGCACCGGAAATTTCACCCAACCATGCACACAATCCCATCACCTTTTGTTTCACTTCGTTCAGCAACGCGGCCACGGTCACTATTTCCCAGCCGGCGAACCCGTCCTTCACGCCCGTTACCGTCAACCTCAACCCCTACAGCTACTACGCTTTGGACGTGACGAACCAGGAGAGCACAGTCATCACCGCACCAGTGAACACCGTCTGCAACCACGGCTTTTTGATCACCTCCACGGCCAACATCACCACCTACTACCAGTTGGGTGCCAACAACAGCGAGATTTACACCCTCAAGGGGCGCAACGCCTTAGGCACCGACTTCACGGTGCCCATGCAGAACCTGCTGGTTGACGGGCCTCCGTCAGACCCGCGCAACAGCATCGAGATTGTGGCCACAGAGAACAACACCACCGTGACCATCATCCCGTCGCAGCCGCTCGCGGGCGGCATCGCGGCCGGCACCCCCATCACCATCACCCTCAACGCCGGACAGTCGTATTGCATCAAGTCGGCCGACCAGTCCGCCGCCGGCCATCTCACCAACACACGCATCACCTCCGACAAGCCCATCGCGGTGAATTCCACCGACGACTCCGTGGCCAGCAACCAATTCTCGGGCTACTCCGGACAGGATCTCGTGGGCGAGCAGCTCGTTCCCGACGAATATGCCGGCGACTTCTTCATCGCCATGTACAACAATCGCCAATTCGAGAACCTTTGCATTATCCCTGTCCAAGACAACACGCACGTCTATATCAACGGCAGCACCACCCCGGCCGCGACCCTGAACACGGGGCAGAGCTACACCTATATGCCAAGCAACTCCCCGACCATCGCCACAATGATCACCTCCGACAAGCCCATCCATGTGTTCCAGCTGACAGGTTCTGACGGCGAGGCCGGCGGCACACAGCTGCCCGCCTTGGGATGCACCGGCTCGCAGGAGGTCGTCTATGCACGCCCCTCCTACTCCACCCACCTGCGACTCTCCATCGTGGTGCCCACCGCATACGTGGGCGGTTTCACCATGACCGTGGGCAACAACAACGTCCCCGTGCCCGCCTCCTATTTCACCACCCTGCCCTACAACAACGCCTGGTCGTATTGCTACCGCGATTTCGCCTCATCGGTGCCCAACCAGACCGTGATGATACTCCAGAACTCGCTCGGTCCCTTCCACTTGGGCATCCTCGACTACTACTCCGGCATGTCCTCCTCCTTGGGCTACTTCAGCGACTACAGCAGCGTGGGCCGCATCGACGTGATGATGGACAACATCTACTGCCTGCACGACTCCGTGCGCTTCCACTACCTCACCGAGAACATCGACACCGTGCACTTGGTCACCCCCGCCGGCGACACCCTCACGCAGGAACCCTATGTCATCGACGACCTGACCCTCGCGGACACCGGGTTGTACTTTATCCTGGCACACAGCGCCATCGGCTGCGAAGACACCTGGCTGAAGGACAGCATCCGCATCCAATTGGTGAACTCCTACAAGCCTGATCTCGGTCCCGACCAGTACCTTTGCACCGGCGAGGTAGCCGTACTGAAAGCCAACTACGCCGCCGACCAGGTGCAGTACAACTGGAACACTGGCGACACCGGCGACTCCATCGAAGTCATCACCTCCGGCGAATACATCCTCAACGTCGCCCTTGACGACCCCAATGCCTCCTTCACCTGCGAGAGCTCCGACACCGTGCTGGTCTATTTCTACCCGCTGCCGCACGCCGATTTGGAGGCCAACATCACCGAAGGATGCACGCCACTTTCCATCCAGTTCACCGACATTTCCTCACCCAGCGCTGACAGCCTAACCACCGAATGGACGGTCTTTGACGCCAACAACAACATCGTGGACTTCTCTAACGAAGACAATCCCGTGTTTGACTTCACCGACGCGGGCACTTTCTCTGTGAAATTGGTCATCACCACCCCCGAGGGCTGCAAGGACTCCATCACGAAATGGAACTACATCACCACCTCCCCGCAGCCGCACCTCGATTTCCTCGCATCACCGGAAGTCTCCATGATAAGCGACAACGGCGGCAACGTCGATTTCACCGCCTATCTTTCTGACAACGTGACCGAAAGCTACGCCAACCAGCTGGTGTGGGACTTCGGCGACGGCGAACAAACCACCGGAGAGATCTCCACCTCGCATGTCTATGCCAGCTGGGGCGACTACGTAGTGACCCTTTCGTTAGTGACCATGGGCGGTTGCGGCGACTCGGTGAGCCACACCGTGGTGGTAGAGGACGACCTCATTTTCCCGAACGTGATCACCCCCAACGGCGACGGCATCAACGATGTGTGGGCCATCGAGAACCTCAACACCGACATCAACCCGGAGGATCCCGACGAATACCGCCACAACGAGCTGCGCATCAGCGACCGCTGGGGCAAAGTGGTGTTCACCGCCAAGAATTACGACACCTGGGCCAAGGACGGACAAATCCACGAGGGCGCAAACCCCTTCAACGGCGAGGGGCTCAGCGACGGCGTCTATTACTACACCTTCAGCTACAAGGGGAAGGCCAAAACCACAGAGTGGCACGGATCCATCACCATCATACGATAAGAATCTCACCTTTTTACAAACGCCCGCCTTACCCGAAAAAAAATTGTATCTTTGCGGCTTAATTTTTTTGGGAATGAGAAACGACAACAACAGACATAGAAACTACAGAAGAAGAGAGGGCGCAGACGCTCGTACGGAAAACAGACTGGATTCAGGAAACACTGATAACATGCCCGTTGGCGAACCCGCCGAGACGAAAAACGAATCGGGCAATACAGGTACACCTCGCCAAGGCAACGCTCCTGAACGCAAAAAAGACAACAAGCCGGACCGCAAGCCCGCCGAGAAAACCGCTGACGAGAAACAGCAAAAACGGCCCGCCGGCGACAAGCCTGCCAAAGCTTCCCCAAACGGCAGCAACGGCAGCAACGGCAGCAACGGCAGCAACGGCAGCAACGGCAGCAACGGCAGCAACGGCAACAACGGCAGTAATGGCAGTAACGGCGGCAAGCGCAAGGACAAGGACAACAACCGGCGCAAAAACAAAGTCAGCGGCGAACGGCTGTTGAAAGACCCCACCTTAGACCACAGCGACGACGAGACGGACGAAGACCGCGAGTATTTCGACACCCTCACCGCCGAGGAACTGGAGGAGGTGACCAAAATGATGCGCAAGAAGACCGCCACGGTCGATAAGCAGGACCTCGAAAGCAACGTTCCAGCCGGCGAAGACTGGGAACCGTACCTTGACATGGACATCCGCATCGGCGTGTCGCGCGAGGCCGGAAAAATCGCGGGCAACATCTTCCACACCCGCGGACTGAAAGATCTCCCGAACCCGGAACATGCGCATTGCGCACAATACCAGTACCAATCGTGCAAACTGCCCTCCTACAACTGGATGGACAACCTCGACATCAGCTTAGAGCATCTGGAGTTCCCCATCGCGGAGGTGCGTTTCAAGAACAGCCACAAGGACTTCTACCTGATGCCTCCCGGGGTCACGTTCCGCGTGGGCGACATCGTGGCGGTAGAGGCCAGTCCGGGCCACGACATCGGCATCGTCTCCATGCTCGGGCTGCAGGTGCAGCGCCAGATGCAGGCCAAGCGCGTGAAGCCCGAGAACGTCACCAAGAAGCTCTACCGGCACGCCCGCTACGCCGACATCGAGGAGTGGATTGCCACCGTTGACAAAGAGTACACCACCATGCTGTCGTCGCGCTACACGGCCTGGGACCTCGACTTGAAGATGAAGGTCAACGACGTGGAATATCAGGGCGACGGCACGAAGGCCATTTTCTACTACTCCGCCGAGGAACGCGTCGATTTCCGCGAGCTCATCAAGATTCTGGCCGAGCAATTCCACATCCGCATCGAGATGCGGCAGATCGGTGTGCGCCAGGAAGCGGCCCGCCTCGGCGGCATCGGCTCCTGCGGCCGCGAGCTCTGCTGCTCGCAGTGGCTCACCAACTTCCAGTCCGTCTCCACCAACACCGCCCGCACCCAGCAGCTCTCCCTCAACCCGCAGAAACTCGCCGGCATGTGCGGCAAGCTCAAATGCTGTCTCAACTTCGAGCAGGAGACCTACCAGCGCGAGCTCAAGGAATTCCCATCCTCCCACGTGGTGCTCAAAACCCAGAAAGGCAAGGGCATCTACAATAAAATCGACATCTTCAAGAAACTCGTCTGGTACGCCTACCAAGACGACCCCAACAACCTCTTCTCCATTCCGCTCGAAAAGGTGAAGCAAATCATTAAGATGAACGAACAGGGCAAGATGCCCGAAAACCTCGAAAGCTTCGCCGTCGTCAACCAGAAGAAGATGGAGGAAGGCGGAAACGTGAGTGCCGAAGAACTCAAACATATTGCTGATTCTTAATAGGTTATGAAAAAATATCTGTTGCTCTTCGCCCTGTTCACCACGCTCCTTTGCGGATGCCACCACAACGAGTACTACGGGCAGGTGAACATGATCCCCGACGAGAAGTGGGCCATCGACAGGCCGCAGTATTTCAAGCTGAACATCGAGGACTCGATGCAGTATTTCAACATGTACATCCTGCTCCGGAACACCACCGACTTCGAGACGCAGAACTTCTACGTCTTCATGAAAACAAAGTACCCCGACGGCCACACCGAGCAGGACACCCTCGGCTTCATCCTCTGCGACAAATTCGGCAACTGGACCGGCCACGGACAAGGCCGCCTGAAAGACAACAAGTTCCTCTTCCAGCCCAAGGTACGGTTCCCCTACAACGGCGAATACACCTTCACCGTCACACAAGGCATGAGAGACTCCGTGGTGGAAGGAATCGAGAGCTTCGGAATCGTGCTGGAAAAGTGGGAGGAAAACAATTAGGAATGCAGATAGGGATAGTCATAGAGAATCAACGAAAAGGAGAATATCAAACTACAGCATTCCAAAAAGGGCTGAAAGCCCGACCTATGTCAGCCCAGGGTGAGCGCAGCGAGCCTTAGGGCCAATAAATGAATGAAATGAATAAATAAAATAACCCCGCAACCCAATAACCCAATAACCCAATAACCCCATAACCCAATAACCCAATAACCCAATAACCCAACAAGCCAACAAGCCAACAGCCCATGAAAACAGCCCCCCCCACCCCCCCCGATTTTTACCCGATAATTTCATGGCCGACGACAAGCGCGGAAATCACATCACCGCAGCCCGGCCGCTCCGACATACACGGATATTCCGACAATATTTTCAGCAAAGCATTGCAGCAAAGCGATTTAAGTACGCTCCTGCGCTGTGACGTGCATTTGGAAGCTCCCTACCGTGCCATCCCCTACGAACCCGCTATCGCACTGGTTGATGAAGCGGCCGGCCTCTACATCGATGTGGAGATCGACGCGCCCTACCACGGCTGGTACCGCGTGCCGATGCACCAGGTCGAGGGCAAGGATGCCGTGCGCGACCGCTGGTTCAACGACTGCGGCTGGACGGTAGTGCGCTTCACCGAACGGCAGGTGCGCGAGCAGACGGACGCCTGCGTGGAGTTGCTCCGCCGGGTCGCGGGCAGGCTGAAGGGCGAGTCGGCGGACATGGGAAGTCCCGTGGCGACGGAGCCCCGCTGGACCTTCAAGGAGGCCGCGACCAAGGAGCGCGACCTGGTCCGCGAGAAGTACCTGGGCATCCAGGCGTTCGGGCAGCCCGACCATCTGCCTGCCTTGCGCGAGCGGATACGGGAACGGGCGGGCGGCGCGGCAGCGGACGGCCACCCGGTCATGGTCTTCAACGAGACCACGCACACCTACGCCGACGAACGCAACCAGAGCGGAACGGCCGACTACACCTCCGTGACCACCCTCATCGAGAAGTTCTTCCCCTATTTCGACGAGGAGGCGTATATCCAGAAGTTCATGGCCGACTCGGGAAAGACGCGCGAAGAGGTGGTCCGCAAGATGCTGGAGCCCTCCGAGCGCGGCACCTTCATGCACCAGCAGATCGAGTACTTCCTGAAAGGGAAGCCGCACGAGGAGGACTTCAAGGAGTTCCGGCTCTTCCGCAAGTTCCACGAGGAGCAGATTCTCAGGCGCGGCCTCGCATTCCACGATGCGGAGAAGATCGTCACGCTGCCGCAGTACGGCATCGCGGGCACCGTGGATGCGCTCTTCCGCAAGCCCGGCGGCGACTTCGTGATGGTCGATTGGAAGCGCAGCAAGAACCTCATCATCGACGGCTACCCCAAGAAGTACGGCATCGGCCGCGGCCTCTCCATTCTCTCCCACTTAGACAACTCCAGCTACTACCACTACGAGCTGCAGCAGAGCTTCTACAAGTACATCCTCGAAACCGAATACGGCATGAAGGTCTCCTCCATGATCCTCTGCGTCCTCCACCCCGACTACGACCGCTACTACACCATCAAGCTGTCCGACTACCGCAAAGAGGAGGTCGAGGAGATGGTGGCGGCGTTGGTGGCGATGAGCCATTAGACGCGCCCAATTAGATTTCCGACCCCAAAGTTGACTTCTATAAAAGTGAAAAGCATTTTCATTTTCGCTTTTGCAAAAGCCACTTTGCTTACATCATTGTGCTTATGAGAATGGGTTATTGTATATATTTGGTTATATCCTTCATTTTTTGAGACCACTTTGCAATATGCCGCTTTCAATCCATTATCCATCATCATGGGTAGCCACTCTTGCGAAGTGTTGTTGTAAGTGGTTACGTCTTCGAGCAGCATTAGGCCATTGTCGGTAAGTTTGGGCATCAAAAATTTGGCAATATGTTCGTAAGCATTCTGCTTTTCAAATTGGTCTTTCGTCACAAACTCGCAAATGGCCTTGAAAGAGATTATTAGGTCAAACTGTTTGTCCAAAACCTTATTCAGTATGTGCAAATCGTAAAAATCGTCAATCATGATGGGAGCGGTATTGTTTTCCACTTCAAAACGGATATGAGATTGCGCCTTCTTCAATATTTTCTCATAAATCCTAAGTGCATGTTGATTCCCGTCTAAAGCCACTATCCGCACCTTTTTAACATGCGGCAAACACTCATCAATGACAGCAAGCAAGCCAATGATCTCACCTCCTGTACCACAACCGAAGTCGAACACGGAAAGAGCTGTTTGAGTGGCAAATTCGTCTGCATGGCGTTGGAAATATTCACCAAAAATGCAATCGTCAAACCACTTTGGCAATTCCATTGTTCCCGAATAATCTCCCCGGCGACCCCCGAACCGGCTTGGCAATCACTCGTTCTTTCACTAAAGGCACATAAAAAAAGCGCGGGAATCCGAACCATCGCTCATCCCGCAAATCAGGCTCTCGCATTGCCTTTCTCCCGAGGATAAGCAATGCCGAAGCCCACGCCGTGTGTATTGTAAAAACGGATAATATACACAACCATGGGCATTGGCCATTGCCTTACCGTGCGGAAGATTGTGAATTTACCAGATTCGAACAAGCCGCAGATAAGACGTTGACTCAACGCCTTTTTCAATATGTCACTTTTCTGCTGTTTTATGCAGAAAAGTGCGGCAAAAGTACAAAAAAAAATGGATTTCAGGAACGACAGCTGAAAAAAACTGCCGTGGCAATAAACAATCGCAAAAACGATACCATGGTCTCGCGAAAATTATGTACTTTTGCCACCTGTAACATTTGGCGAAACATCATATCAATAGAAAACAACTCACATCAGAGAACAATGACAAAAGAAGCGCTTCTGCAAAGACTGACGGAGAACATGAGGGATGACTTCGGGTTCAAGGCCGCTTCGATAACAAATATGGCCGTATGAGAAAGATAAAACCACGAGAATGCCAAACCATTGAATATAAAAGCAGTTGGCACGACAAATATTTGGAGTGGGTCTGCGGATTCGCGAATGCACAAGGCGCGGTGATGTACTTCGGTGTGAACGACGACCACGAAGTTGTCGGACTGGAGAATGTTGACCGGCTGATGGAAGACATCCCCAACAAAATCATCACCACCTTAGGAATTGTGGCGGACGTGAATCTGCATGAAATGGACGGGGTTGAGTACATTGAGGTGTATGTGGAGCCCAGCAACACTCCCATCAACTACAAGGGCAAGTATTACTACCGCTCAGGCAGCACCATGCAGGAACTGCGCGGTCCAGCACTCCAGCAGTTCGTGTTGAGAAAGATGAACATCACATGGGATTCTACGACAATACCAGAAGCGACTATCGATGATATTGACCCTGAAGCAGTGAACTACTTCGTACAATGTGCCATCAGTGCAAAACGTATCAGCGAGACCACATTAAAAGCGAATACCGAGCATGTGCTGCGAAAGTTGCACCTCATCAATGCAGAAAGCGGACAGTTGACCATTGCTGCACTCCTCCTCTTCGGAAAAGACATAGTGCACTGGAATATGGCAGCCTCGTTTCGTATTGGCCGTTTCGGGAATAGCGAAGCCGATCTGATTATTCAAGACAATATCGCATGTCCTCTGGTAATGATGCCCAATAGGGTTATGGAAACACTGAAAACCAAATATCTGGTTTCCCCTATTCATTTTGAGGGGTTGTATCGCAAGGAATCGCTGGAAATCCCAGAAGATGCTTTGCGTGAAATGCTCTGTAACAGCATCGTACACAAAGACTATACAGGCACTTTTATCCAGATGAAAGTTTACGGCGACCGCATTACCTTGTGGAACGGAGGCGCATTGCCACTACAATATACCGTGGAAACTCTAATGACAGACCACGAGTCTCATCCAAGAAACAAACTGATAGCCAATGTATTCTATCTGGCAGGGTTTATTGAATCCTGGGGCAGGGGCTATCAGATAATCCGTGAATCTTTTCAAAAGGAAAAGCTGGCTATCCCTATTTTTGAAGAAACCAGAGGTGGTGTTCTGGCGACCATTCCGAGAGAGAAATTCATTGCCATTCAAAAGGGAAATGTCGTAAGTGATGTCGTAAGTGATGTCGTAAGTTTACCATTAGTTCAACTAACTGATAGACAAAAGGAAATGTGCAAATTAATGATAAAGAATCCCTTCATTTCGGCACAACAAATGTCGGTAGTTCTGTCGGTAGTTCATCGAACTGTACAACGCGACCTTTCAGCCATGCAGAACAAAGGCGTTCTAATTCGCGAAGGCAACACGAGTGCCGGCCACTGGGTGGTATTGACGAAAATGATTGCCGATTGGGAATGAAACCTGCAACATTTGGCGAAACATCCTATCAACAGAAAACAACCCCTATCAGAGAACAATGACAAAAGAAGCGCTTCTGCAAAGACTGACGGAGAACATGAGGGATGACTTCGGGTTCAAGGCCGCTTCAACAACCTATAACCACTAACCCACTAACCCATTAACCCACTAACCCATTAACCCATTAACC
>JAFXPL010000037.1 GCA_017527945.1 Bacteroidales bacterium
AAAGAATTAAGCCAACAAATCATAGAAGTGCTGTCGAACAGCACCGAAAAGCTGAACTACAAGCAAATAGCGGCCAAGATCAAGATTTTCGACAAGAAGGGCCGTGCGGAAGTAGCGCAAGAGCTGGACAAGCTCATCAACGCCAAGGTCGTGCTCAAGGCGGGCCGCGGCAAATACAAGCTGAACACCAAGTTCCAGGACACGAAAACCACCGGCAAGAACTATATCGTGGGGCGTGTGGAGCAGAAGCGCAGCGGCATGGCGTTCGTCATCCCGCAGGGCAAGCAGGACGACACGCCGGACGAGTCCGCCGTTGACGACATCTTCGTGGCCGACGGCAACCTCGGCAACGCCCTGAACGGCGACCTCGTGAAGGTGGTCGTGTTCCCCGCCCGCAAAGGCAAGCGCATGGAGGGCCAGGTGGTGGAGATCGTGCAGCGCAGCAAGCGCCAGATCGTGGGCACCATCCAGATCCGCAAGGGCATCGCCTACTTCGTGCCCGACAACACGGTGCTGCGCCGCGACGTCATCATCCCCGGGCGGCACCTGCGCAAGGCCAAGACCGGCGACAAGGTGGTGGTGCGCATCCTCGACTGGGCCAGCGGCCAGCGCAACCCCATCGGCGAGGTCGTCAACGTGCTCGGCAAACCCGGCGGCAACGACGTGGAAATGCTCTCCATCCTCGCCGAAAGCGACTTCCCCGTCGCCTTCCCCAAAGAGGTGGAGCAGGAGGCCGAGGCCATCCCGACCGAGATCCCCGAAAAGGAGATCCTGCGCCGCCGCGACTTCCGCGACACCCTCACCTTCACCATCGACCCCGCCGACGCCAAGGACTTCGACGACGCCCTCTCCTTCGAACTGCTCGAAAGCGGCCTCTACCGCGTGGGCATCCACATCGCCGACGTCTCCTACTACGTCAGGCCCGGCAGCGGCATCGACCAAGAAGCCTACAGCCGCGGCACCTCCGTCTATCTGGTTGACCGCACCATCCCGATGCTACCCGAAGCCCTCTCCAACAACCTCTGCTCGCTCCGCCCCGACGAGGACAAGCTCTGCTACAGCGCGGTCTTCGACCTCGACGACAACGCCAAGGTGCACAAGGAGTGGTTCGGCCACACGGTGATCCGCTCCAACCGCCGATTCAACTACGAGGAGGCGCAGCAGGTCATCGAGACCGGCGAGGGCGACCTCAGCGAGGCCATCCTCCAGCTGCACAAGCTCGCGCAGGTGATGCGCAAGCAACGCTTCAACAACCACGCCATCAGCTTCGAGACCGAGGAGGTGAAGTTCAAACTCGACGAGAACGGCAAGCCCATAGGGGTCTATCTCAAGGAGCAAAAGGAGGCCAACTGGCTCATCGAGGAGTTCATGCTGCTCGCCAACAAGCGCGTGGCTGAGAAAATCGGCAAGAAACGCTCTGCCAACCAGCCCGAGAACGTCTTCGTCTATCGTGTCCACGACAAACCGTTGGACGAGAAGCTCAACACCTTCAAGGAGTTCGTGAAAAAACTGGGCTTCGAGCTGAAGACCAACTCCACGAAGAACCTCAGCAGCTCGCTGAACAAGATGCTGGAGGGCGAGAAGGGCAAGCCCGACTACGACATGCTGAGCAAGCTGACCATCCGCATCATGGCCCGCGCGGTCTATACCACCGACAACATCGGCCACTACGGGCTGGCGTTCCCCTATTACACCCACTTCACCTCGCCCATCCGCCGCTACCCCGACCTGATGGTGCACCGGCTGTTAGACCGCTACCTGGCCCACGAGCCGTCGGTGAACAAGGAGCAATACGAGGAATACTGCAAGCACTGCTCCGACATGGAGCGGCAGGCGATGGAGGCCGAGCGCAATTCCATCAAGTACAAGCAGGCGGAGTTCCTCTCCGACAAGATCGGGCAGGAGTTCGACGCGGTGGTGTCGGGCATCTCCAAGTGGGGCGTCTATGCCGAGCTCACGGAATCGCACTGCGAGGGCATGATCCCGATGCGCAGCTTCGATGACGACTTCTACTACATTGACGAGGAGAACTACACCTTGGTCGGCCTTCACCACGGCCGTTCGCTGCGCTTCGGCGACCCCTTGCGCGTGCGCGTGGTGGCCGTCGATGTCATCAAGCGCCGGATGGACTTCGAGCGGGTGAACGACTGACCGCTGGGCATTTCAACAAAAAAGGACGGCCGCTTGGTCGTCCTTTTTATATAATATATTGTAGGGCTGCCGCATTGCCGCAACCCTACAGGGGTTAGCCGTTAGATCGTATGATACGGGGTCAACAGGCTCTTGCCGATTTCCACAGCCTCCTCGTTCTTGGGAATGAGGTGGTGGTGGCGTTCGGGCAGGGATTTCTCCAGACCTTTGTGCAGCATTTCGGGCGTCACGAGGGGTTTCACCTTCAGGAAACCGCCCAGCACGATCATGTTGAACAGTTTGGAGATGCCGAGTTCGCTGGCCTTGTCGGCGGCGGCGACTTGGTAGATGTTGATGTCCTTGCGGGTCGGGTGATGGGTGATGCCGTTGGGGTCGTAAATCAGAAGACCTCCGGGTTTCACGGCTGACTCGAACTTGTCCATCGACTGTTGGTTCAGGATGATGGCGGTGTCGAACTGGTTGAGGTAGGGGGAGCAGATGCGCTCATCGCTGATGATGACGGTGACGTTGGATGTGCCGCCGCGCATTTCAGGACCGTAGGAAGGCAACCAGCTCACTTCTTTGTCTTGCATGATGCCGGCGTATGCGAGGATCTTGCCCATGGAGAGCACACCTTGTCCGCCGAAGCCTGCTATAATGATTTCTTCAGTCATGTCTTTGGGATTTTAATGATTATTTTTTTCTCAGTGAAAAGATGGTTTCATTGGGCTGGTCGAAAGTGGCGACGCGTTCGATGAACTTGGGATCGAACTTACCGTCAACCTTCATGTCGCCGAGCGGGAAGTACTTGAGGGTGTTCTCTTCCATCCATTTGTTGGCTTGCACGGGAGTCATTTTCCAGCCGGAGTTGCAGTTGGAGGTGATTTCCACGAAGGAGACGCCCTTGTTGAGTTTCTGGTTCTCAAAAGCCTGGCGGATGGCTTTCTTGCACTTACGGGCAGCGGCCGGGGTATAGACCGCCTGGCGGGTGACGTAGTACGTGCCGGGCAATTGAGCCAGCATCTCGGTCAGGCGCATGGTGTGTCCCATGATTTTCGGGTCACGGCCGTAAGGGCAGGTGACCGTCTCCATACCTTCGAGGGTGGTGGGAGCCATCTGGCCGCCGGTCATGCCGTAGATACCGTTGTTGATGAAGATCATGGTGATGTTCTCGCCGCGGTTGCAAGCATGGACAACTTCGCCGCAGCCGATGGAGGCCAGGTCGCCGTCGCCCTGGTAGGAGAACACGAAGGTCTCGGGGCGGAGGCGCTTGATGGCGGAGGCGCAAGCGGGTGCGCGACCGTGAGCGGCTTCCACGAAGTCAACGTCGAAATAATTGTAAGCTAGCACGGAGCAGCCCACGGGGGAAATACCGATGACGTTGTCCTGAATGCCCATCTCCTCGATCACCTCGGCGATGATTCTGTGCACGACGCCGTGGCCGCAGCCCGGACAGTAGTGCATGGTCGCATCCGTGAGAACCGGAGTGCGTTTATAGACCAAATTTTCGGGTTTGATTATATCTTCTCTTGTCATAATTTCAAGTGCTTAAATTATTTAACCATTTTTTTCAACGCATCGAGGATTTCGACCGGGGTGGGGATGACACCGCCGTAGCGGCCGTAGTGTTCGACGGGGA
>JAFXPL010000038.1 GCA_017527945.1 Bacteroidales bacterium
CGGCGGAGGTGTTGTATTCGGCAATACATTTTCAGCGATGTCTGCGGATAATATTCCTGGATATTGGAAAACAGGAATAACAACTGGATTATTCGGCAATGTGAAACTTGTTGACAACTACAATGTACGAATGTTGTTGCAGCTGGACATGAACTTTACAATGAAAGGCACCCGCTCCAAGCCTAATTTCGGTGTTAAAGGATTGGCACGTAAAGACAAGCATTCAACGTCTTTAGGCTATATAGAATTTCCGCTTCTATTACGTTTTCGCTTTAATAGCATTAAAACTGACAATGATGGAGTATGGCTTGATTTCGGTCCATCAATCGGCTTTCTGCTGTATCAAAGAACAGTACAACGACACCATATCAGTACTCCTGCTGGCACTGCGAGTTGGAGCGATGTGTGGGACGACTATTATGGCCTCAATCGGTTTGAGTTTTCTTTTCTTGCGGGTATTACTTACGTTTTCAAACGTCACCACGGCCTGTCACTCCGCTTCAGCCATTCCCTCATCCCGGTTGGCATCCCTGAACAAGAAGTCACCACCGGAATCCTCAAGAAACACTACAACTCCACGTTCTATTTTGTGTACTCGTTTCAGTTTTGATCCGGCTTTACCTCGCGCACGTGAGCACGGGGCGGGGTGATGTAGAGACGTGCCATGGCGCGTCTCTACAACCCCAAATATCAACCCGTATTTTATTAACATTCAATATATTACACCCCCGAACAAAAAAATCCCTCATTTCTCCCAAGATTTCCACCAAATCTTACGTCCATAAAATAAAGATCACCACCAAAATGTAAGATTATGAAAAGCAAACTCCTATTCGTGTTGTTATGGCTCTGCGCCACCAGTGCCTTCGCGCAACATCTCACCGTCAAGAATTACCAGAAAAAAACGCCCCCGTCCAGTATGGTCAAGATTGCGGACAACGTGTATTGCGACCAAGCCCACATCACCAATGTCGATTGGCTGGAATATCTCTACTGGCTGGAACATATCTACGGAAAGGAGTCGGCCGCGTACCGTGCGGCACTGCCCGATGAGCAGATCGTCCGGAAGCAGCTCCCCGACAGCATCGCCCAGCACTATTCGAAGCATCCGGCATACAAGGAATTCCCTGTGTTGGGGATTTCGCCGGTTCAGGCACGCGCCTACTGTGAATGGCGCACCGACCGCGTAGCAGAATGGATGCTTATCCATCTTGGGCGACTGAAATCCGATTCCAATCAGACGCCCGAGAACTATTTCAGCGTCAAGAAGGGGATGATGCCAGCGGATTTGAAGACGCTCTACTTCTTTCTGCCCGAGGGCAACATTGAAACGCGGTATGGCTTCTCCTGCTTCGCGGAGTGGCGGTAGTCGGCTAAACGCTTTGTGTTTCGCAGTCCCGTAGGGGAAATCAAGGCGGTGGAGCGGTGATTGCGGATGAATCGTATTTTTGCCCCCGACTGTCACTTTTCGTTATACTTCATCTCCCTCATGCTAAACGCCCCGAACAGCCCATAGCCGCCTTCGATGTTCGTGTAGGTGTGCGGCGGCTCCAACAACAGGAAGCTCATCTCGTAGTCCTCCGAAAGGGTGGTTTCGTAGAGGTAGCTGCCCTTGTCAAGGAAAAGCAGATAATATTTCGCCGGATACTCCTCATCTCCACCCCGCCCTTTCCAATCGTCACCGCCACCAAAGTTCTCGTCGATGTCTGCCTCGAACAGGTAGCGCATCAACTCCCCGTCATGACCTTGGTCGGAAACATATTCGAACTCACGGGACCCTTCCGTCAGCCATACGGGGGAGAATCTCCAAAAATTGTCCACCGTCTCCGTTCCGTCAGGATAATGCGTATGGGACGACCACCATACGTAGGCCTTCATTCCATAGTAGTTCTCCTCGCCGGGCACGTCGCGCCATTCCACATACACGTCCCTGTGCGGCCAATTATAGACCTCGCCCCAGTGCGTGTCGCCGTTAGCGGACAACGTGTCGAAACGAAACCCCACATCTCGGGTGACAGGCACGGTGCAAGTGGCACTGACCGTCTCGAAACCATCGTGCGAGGCACGGATATAGTAAGTAACACCCTCCACAACCGGAAACTCCTCACGAGTAATGAGATAGCGGCTTCGGGTCGAGTCGAAATGCGCCGGCACCCAAAGGTTACCGTCAGATGAGAGCTCCACTACCCCGTCGCCGAGGTTGCGTATGGTGCCGCCGTTGCCGCTGTAAAGGAGCTGCGTGTTCGACAGCAAAATGTAGGTCGAATCCAACTGCGGACACAGACGGGCATACAGCACCAATTTCTGCGTCTCGCCCATCTGGTTGTGGATGTCCACTTCATCCACGCAACCCGTAAACGCCACGGCCGCCAATATACACCATAATAATGTGCTTTTTTGATATAATCGGTTGGTTTTCATATTGACTTGAGACTAATCACTGTTCACTAATCACTGTTCACTAATCACTGTTCACTAATCACTGTTCACTAATCACTGTTCACTAATCACTGTTCACTAATCACTGTTCACTAATCACTGTTCACTAATCACTTAAAACTAATCACTTAAAACTTGAAATGATACGTAAACGTCGGAATAATCGGGAAAATACTGATTTGCTTGAGCTTATACACGGAACTGACAACCCCATTATTACTGCTGTAATTCTGCTCGGTATAGTAGAAGAACGGGTTGTGGTGGTTATAGACATTGTAGATGCTGACCTCGAAGATGCTTTGCCACTTGCCGTCTTTGTGCGGCTTGATGAATTGCACCCCGATGTCGAGGTGGTGGAAGGGCTTCATGCGGAAGTCGTTCTTATTGCCGTAGTTTTCAACGTAGGTGTAGTAGTTCTGGTGATCCTGCGACGGGGAGGAGTTTTCTAAATATTCGTTGAGGTTTTCGCTGACATAGAGGGAAGTGGGCAGCGTGACGGCGTTACCGGTGGCGAAGACCCACGACAACGAGAGGTTGATCCTCGATGTCGGACTGTACATCAGCACAATGGAGACATCGTGGCGACGGTCGTAACGAGCGAAAAACGGCTTCCCGAAGTTCAGGTCGTCGAACTGCTGCTTGGTCCACGAAAGGGTGTAGCCGACCCAGCCAGTGAACTTCCCGACCTCCTTGCGCACGAGAAACTCCACACCGTATGACCAGCCCTTGCCAGCGGTCACGTTGTCAGTCCATTGACGTTGGAAATCGCCGGACAGATCCTCGTCCAAAATGCTTTGGAACAGGGTGGCGAAATAGGAAGAGCCCTCCTTGTAAGCCAAGATATTGTCCATTTTTTTGTAGTAGCCTTCAATGGAAAAGGAGAGTCGCGGTTTTCTCAAGTCGTAGTGCAAGCCGAGGGCGACCTGCTGCGACCGTTGCGGCCGAATTTTGTCGGTGACGGGCACCCAAAGGTCGGTCGGAAGCCCTATTGTACTGGTACTCAGTAGTATCATGCTTTGACTCATCATGGCGTAGGAGGCTTTCAACGCGAGGTTCGGCAAGAAATTGTAGCTCATGGAGAGACGAGGTTCGGGCGAGAACCAAGTCTTGTGCGGCACGGAGAACCCCACCAGCCGGATGCCCGGATTGATGCGGAACTTGTTCCGGATATTGATTTCGTCCTCCACATAGACGGCATATTCCACCCCGGGTTCTTTGTCCACATGACGCATGGAGAACGTGTCAGCCTTCAGGGTCATCGCATTGGGACGCGCCTCGTGGTAGGTGACAGCCGCGCCCGCAAGCAGATGGTGCGTGGCATTGGGATGAAATGCCACATCGTATTTCAACGTGTAGTCGCGGATGCCCGAGTTGAAATCCGAACTGTAAGTTTCCTTGTCGTTCGGCCCGTAGTAATATTGCTCTTTCATGTAAGTGTTCATTGTGTAATCGCTGAACACAAACGACAGATTAGAGAATATCTTATTGGTAAACAGGTGATTCCATCGTGCCGTAGCCGTGGCGTTCTGCCAAAAGAGTCCCACATTGTACTTGTCGGAAGAACCGTGTGCATCGTCGAGGTGCCATGTTTCCGTCATGTGGAATTTGTCGCGCCCGAAGTAAGAACTGAGGTAAAGTCTGTCATTTTTGCCGAGGTCGAAGTTGAATTTAGCGTTCAAGTCGAAGAAATAGTAACCTGCCGACAAACTGGGGTCAATGATTTTCATCAGAGGCACCATGAAAAGGTCGAGATAGGTGGTTCGGCCGGAAATCATGAAGGAGGACTTGTTCTTTTGGATAGGACCTTCCACGGTCAGATTGGAGGCAATGACCCCGATACCGCCTTCCACATGGTAACTCTCCTTGTTGCCGTCCTTCATGGTGATGTCGATGACGGAAGAGAGCCGTCCGCCGTAACGTGCCGGGAAGCCGCCCTTGATGAGTTCGACAGACTTGATGGCGTCGCCGTTGAAGATGGAGAAGAAGCCCAGCAGATGGGAAGCGTTATAGATGGAGGCCTCATCAAGGAGAATGATGTTCTGGTCGGGGCCGCCGCCGCGCACGTAGATGCCGGACGTGCCCTCCGAGGCCGACTGCACGCCAGGCAGCAGCAGCAACGTCTTGAAGACATCCTTTTCGCCGAACAGCATCGGCACCTGCTTCACCTCCTTGGCAGTCAGCTTGATGGAACTCATCTGCACCTGTTCGGTGTTCATCTTCTCCGCTGTGATATTCACGGCCTTCAGGGTGGTGATTTTCGACAACAGTGCGTCATACTCCATATCTTGCGGGCTCTTGACCCACAACGTGTCATTGATATACCCGAAACTATTGAACACCAAGTACATGCTGTCTCGGTAAGGCAACGTAAGGGTATAGAAACCATAGGTGTTGGTGGTGGCAGCCTTCTGCGATACGGGTTCATAAATGAGCCCGCCTGGCAACGACTCCCGGCTGCCCTTCTCATAGAGATGCCCGCTCACCGTGATGTTTTGCGCGAACAACGGCACAACGGACACCAACATAAACAACAGGAGAAAAGCTGTCGCTGACCTTCGACTAATTGCGGATTTCTTCATTGTTTCGGTCTTCCTTTGTTATTTGTGGCAAAAATAGCATTATTTTATGTATGTACGGATGCAGAACTATCAAAAAGTTACATTATTTTCTGTATCGCAAAAAAAACTATTTTTGCCGCCTCTTTCGACCTAATCCTCCTAATCTAATCTCCCAGACCTTCTTTTCCACAAAAAAACAAAACCACCAACAATGAACTGGATTGACATTATCGTACTGATACCCCTCTGCTGGTACGCCTACCGAGGCTTCCGTAACGGCTTCCTGATGGAGATTGTCTCTTTGGCGGCTCTGTTTTTAGGATTGTTCATATCCTACAAGTTCTCCGACCTGATTTCCCTGTGGATTACCGGCACCACATTGGCGAAGCCCATTTCTTTTTCGCTTTGTTTCATACTTACCATCGTGTTAGTCAACTTGTTGGGAAGAATCTTGAAACGTGCGCTCAAGCCGGTCTTGTCGGAATTCCTCGACAAAGGCCTCGGCATTCTGTTCGGCACCTTGAAGGTGATTCTGGTATTCGGGGTGCTTTTCTATTTCATCGACACAATCGATAAGAAAGAAATCCTCGTCAAGCACGAGGTAAAAGAGGCCTCTATTGCCTACAAACACTTGTCGCCGGTGATGTCGCATATTCTGGAATGGAAGGAAACACGGGATATGGAGGAAAAGGACAAGGAGAAGCCTGCTGCTGCCAGCCACTGACATTCAGTTCGCCAGCCCAAATCTTATTTCCTACCTGAATTTCCGGTGATTGAGAAAACGGTTCTCTTTCTCAATCTCCACCATCCGCATTCTCGTTTCCTCCGTGAAGAACGACTCTGCCAACTTTTCTTCCAAATAACTGATTGCCATATCATTAGGATGACAAAGGTCTTTGGCGTAGAACCGATAATCGCGCAAATCATCCATCAGATATTCGTAAGCTGGAAAATAATAGGTATATTCGTCATCAACCAACTTTTCCACGGCTAACAACAGTGTGGATTTGCTCAGCGCGTTCTCGTGCGCTCCGTCGCCCAAGTGCCGCACCGGACTGATGGTGAAAATCACTTTCATGTCGGGACAGGCCTCCCGCAGCAACGCAAGTGTGCCATTCCATTGGGAGACAATCTTTTTCACGTCCAAACGCATTCGGTCAAACTGGTGGTTCGGAATTTTATGACAATTGGAGACAATCAGGTCACGAGGGATGAACTTGTAGCAAAAGGCCGTGCCGAACGTGACGAAGAGGTAGCGCGTACTGCGCAAGAATTCTGCACTACGTTCCATATTCTCGTCAATATTGGCTTCAAAATCCTCGAAATTCTCCTTCGAGAAGCGCCCGTGATGGGCAAAACTCACCCAAAGATCCCGATATTTGTAAAAGTACCTGTTTTTGTCGAAAAGGTCGGGTTGCAGCATGAATCGCAACGCCCGGTCGATGGAAATGGGGTTGAAAAGCACGCCGAACGGGTTGGAGCAGACGCTGAAGCGGTGCGTGTCGAAATAATGGCCCATGTTATCGGAAAAACAGGAACCCACCAGCATCACAGGGTCGTTTTCTTCGATATGGAACGGATATTGCGGAGCAGGGATAATTGTTCTAAACTGCATATTCTGTTATTTGGGTATCAATAATTTAGCAAACTTTAAGACTAAGGTTTTGGAGCCTACGGTGTCGAAGCGCACCACAGCACGGGCATCGGGGCCGGCTCCTTCCACCGATTCCACATTCCCGAAGCCAAACTTGTTGTGATAGACGCGCACACCCGGCAGTATCGCCTCCACAGGGGCAAGTTCGCCGATCTGGTCGAGCTGAACCTCCGTCTTGGTCTTCACTACCGGTTTCGGGGCAAAAACGGGCGTTTTTCGGACTTCCCGACTGCTTCCGGACGAGGATGCCCGCGACCCGCTGTTGAACCGGAATCCGCCCTGCCGCGGCCCGAAACTGCGGCTGCCAAACAGATCGTCGCTGCCCTCGGAAGCCTTCGTCGTCACCTTCAGGAAACGAGTGGGAATCTCGTCCAAGAAGCGGCTGTCCTCGCAGGGACGGCGTTGCCCGTACTGGAAACGCGACATGGCCATCGTGAGGAACACCTGCTTGCGCGCCCGCGTGAGCGCCACGTAAAACAGTCGTCGCTCCTCTTCCATCTCGTGCCGCGAATCAAGACTCATCGACGACGGGAAGAGGTTTTCCTCCATGCCGCTGACAAACACATAGTCGAATTCCAACCCCTTGGCGGAATGGATAGTCATCAGACGAACCACGTCCTGGTCCTCATCCTTCTCGCCCTTATTCAGATCCCGCTCGTCCAGAAGCGACACCGACTCCATATACTGGTCCAACGAGGGGAAATAGGTCTCTAACATCTCGCCGGTATCCTCGTTGAGAATATTGTCCGGCTCGCGCTCCGTAAAGCTCTTCATGGCATTCAGCAACTCATTCACATGGTCCACGCGCTCTTTCTCCTCGATATTCTCCTGCAACGCCTGCGCCACACCCGATTTGCTGACAATCTGCATACCGAGCTCGTATGCGTCCACTTTGGTCAGTTGGGAGGAAAAACCGCAAATAAGAGCGGCGAAATCGCGCATTTTGGCCATCACTCCGCCATTTAATCCGGTGTTGTAGCGTTCGGGGGCGGCTACAACATCCCACATCGGCACCCGGGCCTCCTGTGCAGCGGCGGCCACCCGGGCCACCGTCGTGTCGCCGATTCCACGTATTGGATAGTTGATCACCCGCCGCAACGACTCCTCGTCGTAATGGTTGATCACCAGACGGAAATAGGCCAGCATCGTCTTGATTTCCTTGCGATTATAGAAAGAAATGCTGCCGAATATCTTGTACGGGATGTGCCGTTTGATCATCGCTTCCTCAATGGCGCGAGACTGGGTATTGGTACGGTACAGGATGGCAAACTGCCGGTTCTGCACATGGTCGCGCATCTGCGCCTCAAAAATCTTGTCCGCAATCTCTTGCGCCTCGTCCAAATCGGATGAAGCCCGGATAATCTCTATTTTCGGGCCCTCCGCATTATCGGTCCACACCTCTTTGGGCATCCGGTCTTTATTATGGCTAATGACCGCATTGGCCGCGTTCACAATGTTCTGCGTGGAACGGTAATTCTGCTCTAACTTGAAGATACGCGTAGCTGGATAGTCACGCTTAAAGTTGAGAATGTTCTGGATATCGGCGCCCCGGAAGCCGTAGATACTCTGCGCATCGTCACCCACCACACAGATATTCTGATTCAAAGCCGCCAAACGCTTGATAATCAGATATTGTGCGTAATTGGTGTCCTGATACTCGTCAATCAAGATATAGTTGTACTTGTTCTGGTACTTGAAGAGGGCTTCGGGCGAATCGCGGAGCAAAACGTTCATGAAATAGAGCAAATCATCGAAATCCATGGCGTTGGCCTTGTGCAGACGGTCATTGTATTTGGCAAATATCTGCGCAATCATCGGCTTCTGGGACATACGATCGGCCGCCTGGATGTCCGGGTTGTCGGCATATTCCTGAGCTGAAAGAAGACTGGACTTGGCCATGGAAATCCTGCTGAGGATAAAACCAGGAGTATATTGCTTGGGGTCGAGCCCCATCTCCTTCACGATGCTTTTGATGAGGGATTTCGCATCGTCGGTATCATAGATGGTGATATTGTTGTTGAATCCGATCTTCTCCGCCTCGACGCGAAGAATGCGGTAGAAGACGGAGTGGAAAGTGCCCATGGTAACGGCACGGGCAAGTTCGGCACCAGCAATCTGCACGATTCGCTCGCGCATCTCCGCCGCCGCCTTGTTGGTAAAGGTTAGCGCCAAAATGCGGTAGGGACTGACATTCTTCACCGAAAGCATGTAGGCAATACGGTAGGTGAGCACGCGGGTCTTTCCGGAACCAGCTCCGGCCAACACCATCACGGGACCATCCGTCTGGGTCACTGCAACTTGCTGTTGCTCATTTAGTTTCGATAATATTTTCTCTTCCTGAGTCATTGAATTCCAAAGTTTGAAAAGGTTTAATTTTAAGAGTTATTTGTTAATTTAGACTTACAAAAAAATTATTTCGAAACTAATTTCCGAAAGAATTTTTTATTATCTTTGCCCGTCGAAAGCAATGACAAAAGGGCAGCCGGTAAGTCCCACCTTTTTTACACATTATCATAAAAGTCCCACCTTTCATAATTTGGCAATTACTCAACAAAATCCGGCAGCCCTTTTTCTTTTTTTGTTGCGTTGTCGTAAATTTCTTCCATAGTCCTTTTTTAGTTTCAAGTTTCAGGTTTCAGGTTTCAAAGGGTCTTGATTCTAAATTCCAAGCTCCAAGCTCTGAAGAACGGCTTCCACCTGGCGATAGAGGTCGTCAAAGTCCCCGTCATTCATAAAGACATAATCGGCCATCTGCATGCATCGACCGACATTCTGGTGGTTAGGGTCTTCCGAAGACATTTCGCGCCGTTCATTTTCAAGAAACGTCTCGTACGAAATATGGTCGGTTTCAGACCCCCGCCCCACGACTCGCTCATAACGGATTCCAGGATCCGCATCAACACCGAAAAGCAGAAAATGGTCATGCTGCCGCAGCGACTCCACCTCTCCCGGGGTCCGCACGCTTTCGATGACGGCATCCGCGCCGCATTCCTCCGCTTGGAGGTAGAGCTGGTCGATAATGTAAGAGGGACCATGTTGGGCGCGCAGGTCGTTGGCAACCACCACAAAAGTGTCGCGGTTCAGCTCCATGTCCCGGCGTTTCGCTTCCTCAATAAGATAACCTCTCACGGAATAGTGCTTGAAGCCGTAATGTTCTCTAAGATAATCGACGATGGTGCCTTTCCCCGCACCAAGGGTTCCTGTAATCCCTATTATTTTCATAACTACCTTAAAAACAAAAGAGGTGGCACATCGCTGCGCCACCTTCATACTTCATAACTTACTGAATGGCAGCGGAAATCTTTGCCGCAATGTCGGCAAACTCTTCCGAGGTGAGTTTCACACGCGGAGCCTTGAAATCCAAATCCCCTACCCCATTGATGGGTACGAGATGGATATGATTGTGCGGCACGTCAATGCCGATCACTGCGACACCGATACGTTGGCACGGCAGCACCTGCTTCATCGCTTTGGCCACTTTTTTGGCAAACACCATCATGTCACCCAACGTGTCGTCATCCAAGTCGAAAATATAGTCATTTTGCTGTTTCGTGATTACCAGGGTGTGGCCTTTGGCAAGCGGCGATATGTCGAGGAACGCAAAGAATCGCTCGTCCTCCGCAATCTTGTAGCAAGGGATTTCTCCCTTCACTATCTTCGTGAAAATAGTCTCTTCCATAATGATTGGTTTAACGGGAAATGTCTAAAATCTGGAACTCCATCACGCCGGCAGGGGCTTGCACGCTGACCGTATCCCCTTTAGAATGACCGATCAGAGCCTTGGCAATCGGGCTGGAAACGGAAATCTTGCCGCCCTTAAGATCCGACTCCGACTCCGGGACAATCGTGTAGGTCATCTCCATGCCATTCTTCATGTTCTTGATCTTTACAATGGAGTAGATCAGCACTTTGGAGACATCAATCTTGGATTCGTCGAGCACACGAGCTTTGGCAATCAGATTCTTGAGGTTGGCAATTTTCAGTTCAAGCATGCCCTGCGCCTCTTTTGCGGCGTCATATTCCGCATTTTCGGAAAGGTCGCCTTTATCACGCGCCTCTGCTATTGCCTGAGAGATTTTCGGACGCTCAACAGCCTCCAGTTGATTCAATTCACGCTTCAGGGCATCCAGGCCCTCTTGCGTATAATACTTTACATCTTCCATATTAAGGTTCTAAATTTACACAAATAGAAGAGACCATTCCAGTCTCTTCTATTTTCGTTATATACAATAAATTTAAAGTCGTACTACAAGGTAACCTTGATGCCCATGTAATGATTTCCTCTCCACTTGTTCGTGAATCTGTAGCCATAGTCGAGATAAATTCTCGGACCGATAGTCTTTTTCACACGCTCTTTCGTGAGGGGAATGACGGCGGTAGCACCCACTGCAGGACCGGAGAAGAAGGAATCGCTATTGAACAGGATGGCAGCCGTTTCATCAGCGGAAGACTTGGCGCCGCGGCCGATGCCTTCAAGACCGTAACCTGCACGAATCATAAAGATATTGCGGAAACCATACTCCAAGCCGACAGAGAACACGTCTCTCGTGTAGGAGTTTGCCGTGAACGTACCAGCGAATGTGAGTCTATGCTCAGCATTATCACGGGTAAGACCCTCTTCCGCCAGTTCATCCTTCGTGAAATCGGCATATTCACCACCGAAGAACAAGAGGTCGTAGGAAATACCAATTGCCAACAGAGAGGGCATCTCAAACTCGGCAGAACGCATTTCCAAAGTTTGCTCGTGTTGCTGGCTGGGAATGCGGGCGCGAACGGAAAGACCGTCACCGGAATAATGCATAGGCAGACCGATGTTCTTCAACGTGACACCAATCTTGAAGTTCTCAAACTTACCCGTCACATATTGGACACCGGCATCGATGGCAAAACCCGTAGCCTTGGAGTCGGAAATACGCTCGTTGATAATCTTAATGGAGATACCACCCTTGATGAAGTTGTTGAAGGACTTCGCGTAGTGCAGGCCGATATAGGTCAGCGTGGGGCTGAAAGTACCCAGACCGCCTTCGGGCTGATCGGTAGTGGTGATTTGGACATCGCCGAAACTTTGGCTGAAGAAAGACAGGGAGATCACACCGAAGTCTCTCTTTTTGCCCAGATGCTGAGCGATGGCGATAGAATTCATGTTGATGCCACAGCCGGAACCCACCAGGTATTGCGTCCTGTTGAAAGCCAGCTCCGTCTTACGGACAGAGGTAAGACCGGCGACATTGGTGAAGACGGATTCCAGACCGCGGACTTCCGCCACGCCGGCGCCCGCCATTCCGCTTGTGTGAGCCCAGGGATCAATCAGCAAGTGGGATGCACCCGCTTGACCGGAACGGTCTCTGTTACCTGCAAACACCGTGGAGGTGCTTGCAGATATGAGAGCGATAATTGTGCAAATTATTAATGATTTATATAGATTTTTCATATTCTCTGATTTTTAAGATTAATAATTTTAGAAACCATTCAAGTCTGTAGGACGCATGTTGCAGAAGAAACGCAGCGTACGGACACCAATGCCAGGAGCATCGACATGGACGATATAGACGCCGCTGGCGATCGGGATGTTGGCATGGTTCTTCAGATCCCATTCCACGAAGGAGGTGGCATCAGAACCGTGGGTGAGCGTTCTGATGAGTGTTCCGTTAACCGTGTAGATGGAAATCGTACAACGGGCCGGAAGGTTCACGAAACGGACATAATTCTCCAGCGCACCATGTTCGTAAGTAGAATAGCCATAGTACGGGTTCGGCACAATATTGATTTCCTGGAGCAGGTTCTCCACATCTTCCACGCGCTCAACCTTTTCGGGAGCGATGTTCTTCGTGGTGAACTCATACATCGGATAACCATTATTCTGGCTTGCATTGGGAGACTGTGCAGGATCATCGTACCAACGAGAGGAGTAACGCATGTAAGGACGGGAGACACGCAACTTGATGGTAGCCGTGGAAGACAACCAGTTGTTCTCCTGCATCTGAGCCGGCATCGGAATGCTGGTCCACATGACATTGTTGAAGATCTCCATTTTCTTGTTCTTACGGGCCTGACCGTTGTAATTGGTCTCGTTAGCAATCTGCAGGAACTTCTCGCTCAACCATTTACCCTCATCATACGCACCGCAGTCGTAGAACGGATAATAGTTGCCGTCGGAGCCGACAAAGGTTCCACCGTATGTCGTACCCGAAAGGTTAACGGTTCTGTTGGCATCATTGAAGTTTCTTGCTCTGGTGGAGGGGAAGTGGTAGTAGGTATTGGCCGTGTTACCGGAGCTACCGACCACATAGACATAGTGACGACCACCGTTCAGCGGCTCACCCATCTCAATGCCGAAGCTTTCTCTGATAGCATTGAACGTGCCTTGGTTGAGCGGAATCGGATTTCCTTCTTCATCAAGCACAAGCGTATCCGCAGTATAATCTTTCGTGAAAGCATAGACAGAAGTGGGGTTGAAGAGCATGTCGTTACCATTGTTCAACTCATCTTGGGAGTTCTCGGCAAACATAATGTTCAAACGCTCGCCAGTTTCCACATTGATGGCATAGCCAGGGAACCAACCGAAACCAGTGGTACCTGAATTGTCGGGATTACCATCCTTGTCAACAGACGGACATTTTTTCGGTTCGTGACGAATGTTCTTATAAGTCTGACCGTTGAAATGTTGGGTAATTTCATAGTTACCGGAACCGGGTTCAGCAGAACCAGCTTCCAGAACCAGTGCGCGAGTCCAGAGATTCTTGTCCGGGGTAAGGACAATATCCACAGAATAGAGGTTGGTCAGCGTGTTGTTATAACCAGCTCTATTGGCAACTTCGTTGAAAGCAACAGTGGAGTTGTAGTAGTTGGGTTGAGGAGCCTGGGCACCAGAAACGATATCAGATACCAAGAATCGGGCTTTCGGGCCACCATCGAACGGAGAAGACATCACGTAGGGAGCCCATGTGCCGTCAACGAGATCCTCGAACTGGGCGTTAGGATCCATGAAGCCACGAATATCCTCAGCTGCCGTTACGCCATCACTGAAAAGGAACACGTTGCAGAAGTCCTCGGAACGCCACTTCATATAATCACAACTGGCACCTTCTTGAACATCGTTACAAACCCATTTGCTGGCGGCCGTCTGCTGTCCGGCGCGGATCCAGTTGCCTGCGAAATCACCGTCAATATCAGCAAGACCTGCCAACCAGCGATTGTCACCGTCAAACGTGATTTCGGAACCAACCGCATCGGGCTGCGCATACCACGAAACATTGGCATAGGTATAACCGCCATTTTCCTTCACATAGTCATCCAAGTTCTTTTGATAGATCTTGAAGTTGTAGTTTTTGATGGAAACGGCAATACCCAGATTCAGGAACAGCTGCTCGTTGGTCATGCTAATCGGCATGGCAGCCGTTGTGACACGGTCAGCAACAGTGTCACCGCCAACGATGGAGTAGATACCATTGTCGATGAGTTCTCTGTCAGAGACATCGTCGGAAATCACCAACTGCCACATCGTGCTGTCATTGACATCGTCGCTAATGTCGTTCGGCAGGAACTTGATTGTATAGTCGTAAGGCTTCACCATCAACGGGTCAATGACCTCGATGTTCAGCGGACCATAGTTGTTCTTGTATTGGACATTGTTATAGACATTGTTGGCGAGAATCAGTTCGCGAGATTCATCAGTCATATCCAGGAACATACCGCCGTTGCCTTGACCCTCAACACGGGTAATCATAGGCACATCGCCATATTTGGAGTTCAGAATCTGCTCAACCGGCTTGTGAGGAATACCCACCGTGACCTTGATGTTTCTACGACCAGCCAGATAAGGAGTCATCTGACCGTCAAGGTTGTCGGCATCGAGGCTGAATTTCTTGTACTCATTGTAACCGTAAGCCAACACGAGGAAGTAATATTCCTTGTGGTTGACCAGGCGCTTATTGGTACCGGTGGCAAACTTGTCCTCCGTGATTCTGAAGGAATGGGAAATGCCTTCGTTACCGCCATTCACCATCTCCGTAGCCACGGAGGTGCCGAGTGCGTCGTTATAAACCCAGTTAATCAACTGGCCAGCACCGTTCTCCACATCGCATTGGGCGACAAGGAGAGCCTTGTTGGCATCATCGAGATCCGTGACACTCACGGAAGAGTTGGCCAATTGGTAGATTTGATAGCCTTCGAACTTGTAAGAACGTTGATCATGCGTGAGCGTGTCAAGATGTTCAACGGGAACCGTAGAAACCGTGACAATCGTGTCAGGTTGACCATCGGCCGTATAAGCGAACACCGTGTCATACTCATTAACATAAGTGGTAGTTGCGAGAGTTCTCGGAATCTGGGGATCCATCTCCATATAAGTCTCGTGGTAGTTGTTCTTTTGAGGATCGTTGTTGGAGAGATAAAGAATCAGCTCGTTCTCCAACTCGCGGATCGTCACATCAGGAGCATCAGGACCATCGAGGGTCTTGAAACAGTTCTCGAACAGGGACTGACACTTGTCGTCGGCGCGTTTCAGAAGTTCCACAGAGGCCTGGGCACCACCTTGGGCGGCACGTGCCCACGGAATACCAACGGTGATGTAGTTGACAGCACCGGGCTTCAACGTGAAGGGACCTGCGGACTGCATGAAACGACGGTCGTAAGCAGCGTTGCCAACGTTAGCCTCCGTCCAGCCATCGGCACCGTATTGCGTCGGCATCGGGTCGATACCCTTGGTACCCCAGTTACAGACATCGGTGAGGGCCGGGAACATGAAGTCACACTCCGGACCATTACCGCCGTTGGAGGTGTGGGCGTTGCCACCGTAACGCATCTTGGAGTTGTCTCTCCAGATACCACGCAGCATGTTGTAGTATTCCACAGCGATGCTCGGGTCACCCGTCACGCTGTTGTTGTTGTTGTGATAGACGAATCTTCTCATACCGAAACGCTCGTTATCGGTGATGCTGTCGCCAAAGTTCACACCGTTGATGGCCATCTGGTCGGCTTCGTAGGCACTGTTGAGGAACTTGTCGCAGTAACCAATCTCGGAAGCGCTGTCAGCATAGAATCTCGGGTTGTCACGACCATCGGGGTCCATGTAAGGTCCCTGGAAGAAGTCAACACCCACGGCAGGCGGTTGGTCACCGTATGCCCAGTTTTGACCGCTACCATCGACGTTGGAGCCGTTGTAGCAGTAACCCAAACCGCGACCCACATCGCAACCCACATAGTCATCGTAAGCGTAGCCCAAATCGGGGTCAACCCACTGGGAGAAATAGGTCTCTGCCAAAGTATAGGTGGAACGGTTGATAATCTCATAAGAGTAGAACGTCATGTTGTTCAGTTCGTCATTGGTGGAGAAACCGAAACACTGTCCGCGGATTTCAAGACCAATCGGGTTACCCTGAGACTCCGTGTGCGGACCGGCATTATCGTTGAAAATCCAGAAGAGGGTCTCATCACCTTTCAGCACATGGTCGGCATAAATCATGCCGTTGGAATTCTGCCAGTCGGTACCATAATACATCACATCCTCGGGGGTTCTCGGGAGGGCGTGCTGGGCAGCGCGGGCGATGTTGTCCTCCGTCCAAGGACAAAGATCGTTGTTGATGTCATAGTACGGATAGTCACCGTTTTCGGGATCATAAACACCGTTGTCATTCACATCCTTGAAAGGAGCCAGGTAATAGGAATAGCCCTCTTCGCCGTGTGCCGGCCAGTTGGCGATGCTTGCGGGCATCACATAACCGGAGGTGTTATAGCTGGAAATATGCTGGTCAACCTCAGCACGGGTGATTTTGAAGTGCTTGTCGAACTTGATACACATCGACTGCGTGGTGCTGGCACCCGTGATTTTCAACGGACCAGGCCAGTAGTCGTCACCAACTTGTCTGAAACGGACGGCTGCCAAGTGCAGCTGGCCATTTGCATCGTGACCACCGATCCACAAAGCGGCACAGAACATGGAAGTCTTGCCGGAGCCTCTCGGCACCTCATATTCGGCAACTTCCTTGAACCACATCGTACCACCCGTTTCGATATAGGCACGAACATTGTTCACCGTCAACTCGTTAGAACCACTGGCCGGAAGACACGTGGCCGACTCCGCTTTCGGTGAGGAAGAACTTCTAACCACTCCTTTTACCTTTTCGGCGCGCAATGACCCCGTCATCACGACCACCAGAAGAAGTGTCAAGCAGAAAATTTGTTTAATATTTTTCATATATCTGATTTTTTTTTCTATTGATTAAAAGCCGAATTGAATACCTAAGCTTGCGCGGAACGGACGACTGTAGTTGTACGGATTCTGGACTCGCATCTGATAGTACCAAATATAGGAAGGCACATAGACCTGAGAATTGATCTGCTGCTGATAGGCGGCGGCTGACAGGTAACCATCGTCATCGGCGTTGCCAGTGTAGTCATACACAGAAATCACGTTCTTGAAGTTGAAGAGATTCTGAATGTCCACATAAACGGTCAGATAGCCCATCTTGGCGGCTTTGGTCTTGCCGTTCTCGTCTTTCTTGTTCTTGTTGAAGTTGAACATGAAGGTCTTGTCGATACGGAGGTCGCACTGATACTGCCACGGCAGGTTGGAACCGTTGATGGAACCAGACAAGGTGGAAGTGGTACCGCTCACGATGTTGGAGTAAGGCGTGCTGGAACGGGTATAAGGCGTACCGGAAGCAGCGGAGAACAACAGGGAGAAGCCCGTGTTAGCCAACCACTCGATTTCCTTGACCGTTTGCGTTCCGTCTGCAGCCGTCACAATTTTCTCGGTGATCGGGCCGCCATTTTCCTTATAGTTGATACCGCTCTCGAAACGGTAGTCGAAGTTGACACCGATTCTGTGACGTTGGTCGAACGAAAGGTTCGTCAGCGTTCTCAAGTTAGGCTGGCCGGCAGCCAGAATGGAGAGCTGGGAAGTGGTGCTGGAACCCGTACCCTTGGCGAACTGCAGCGTATAGTTGGCTGACAGCGTCATGTTGCGGGTTCTGTTCATTCTATAAGAGAAGGTGAAACCTTGCACAGTACCGAAGTCGATGTTCTGGTAGGAATAGTAGGTGTTCGGATATGCGCCAGAGAAGCGGTAAGCCTGAATCTGGTTACGTTTCTCAGAATAGTAGGCACTGATGCTGATAGCAGACTTCGCACCGACTTTCTGACGGAAACCGATCTCATAGTCAATACTCTGCTGCGGTTTCATGTTCGGGTTGTTGATAATGTCACCGGCGGCATTGCGCTTAGAGATGAACAGGTAATCAACCGGGGAAATCTGCAGGTTGGTAGGACGGGAGGTGATGATGTTGTAGTGAGCATAGAACAAGGAGTTGTCGTTCACCGGGAAAGAGAAAGAGATACGAGGCATCACAGACCATTGGGCCTTGTAGTCAGTGAAAGCGCCAGCTTCCACCTTCGTGATGGAGTTGATCTGATCGATCTCGTTCTTGAGGATAGGACCGTTCACGTTCAGAGAGAGAGCGGTCTCAGGGTTGGTGACTTCGCTACCAGCTGCATTGTACCACGTGTCGCCATTACGGTAACCCACGATGGACTGGGAGGTGAACTCGCCGCCGGCAATGTCAGCCTCGCTCATATAAACATCGTTGCCAGAGTAATAGACCACCCAGTTGTCGGCAGCATTGCCCACGAACGAAAGGTTATTGTTGATCTGCTTCAAGTCTCCGACAGTGTAGGCCTCACGGAAGAGGTACGGGTCTTTCAACACGGACTGGTTGGCGTCGAAACGGTCAACACGCAAACCGATGTTGAACAGCAAGGAGTTGATGGCGAATTTATCCTGAATGTAGAAAGCCATATAGATAGGCTCGTAAGCACCAATGTTATAGGTCTTTTGACCGTTCTCGACATTGTTGAAGAAATCCTCGATGGTGGTCTTCTTGTTGTACTTTTTGCCGGTGTAGTCATAACCGTAGTAGCTAACCAGCGGGCTGGTACCGGAAGAGGTACCCAGAAGGAGTTCCTCGGCGGAGAACATGCTGACGTCGAATGTGCTGGGAGCCAGGTTGTCGATGTCAATCCAATCGTCACCATCGGGGTTGAGACCGAGGTGGGTACGGAGGTTGCGGTCGAACACCGTCTGGTCGTCAAGACTCACGAGGCGGTTGAAATCAACGTAGAAGTCGCCATTGTTATCCCATTCGATGGGGTGTTCGGTATCCAACTCCGAGATGTGGGAGTTGACCTCGTTACGCATCAAAGTCCACAGCGGGGTGGGAGCGATGCCGTATCCACGGTAGGTCAGTTTTTCGAAATCATAACCGAACTTCAACTCGTGGTCCTTGATGTTCATGGAGACACTGGCCTTCAAACCAATCTGATCCATGGAGGATTTGCTGTAGCTGCCGAGCACCGTACCCGGAGAATAATACATGGAATAAATCAAATCAGGGCTGTCGCCGTTTCTCAAGGCTCCGAAGGTTTGGTAGAGGTCGAGGTCGTACGGAATCCGAGTGCCGTAATACTCATTAATCACCTCGGACGGGAACATGTTGACAAAATTCAACGTATATTGGGACAGAATCGGGTTGACATTATAATCAGGGTTGATACGGAAGCTCACCAAGGAGTCATACCAACCGTTGAACACGTTCACGTCGTAATAAGTGGTGGAGTCGTTAAGCTTGTACTCGTCATAATACGTATAGCCTTTCGCCTTGTTGGTGGTGAACTGGCCCACGTAGCCATATTCAAAGAGACGGTCCTTATGGTTGGCCGCGTATGAAAGGCTGTTTGAGTGCGTGTACGTTGCGTTAATGTCATACATGAGGTTCTTCAGCACGCCAGTGTCGTTTTGGACGATACGGTGGTTGAAGCGAGCACTCACACGTGCATTGCTGGAGGTGGAGATGGGGTTGTTGTCGCCGTCGAACAGCGCGTATGTGGAACCCCAGGATTTGCCCTTGCCGTATTCATAGGAACCGCTGACAGATAACTTGGCGTTATGTTTCTTGCCCAAGATGAAGTCGAGTTTCAACTGACCAAGGTAGTTCCATGAGCCCGCGTTCTTTCTTACGCGCTCTTTGTGGAAAGATTCACTGGTGAGGTACGAGCCCTCCTGATAATAAACGCCGAACTCCGAATTGCTGTAACGAAGCGGGTTGGCGATAAGGGCGTCGATGGTTTCGTCATTGGCCACCCATGTGCCGCCGCGGGCAGGTGAACCGTCATGAGTATAGGACGCTTCACCGCTGAACAAGAAACCGATGCGGGTCGGATCGTTTTTGGTCTTGCCCTTCAACAGCGGACCCGTCACGGAGACAGCCGCCAGGAAATTGTTGTATCCATCAATGGAACCGCGCAACTCCACAGATCCATGAAAGTCCTTAGGAGCCTGCTTGGTGGTGATCACCGTGAAGGATGTACCGTCACCGTACTCGGCCGGCACACCGCCCTGGATCAGCTGCACCTCCTCGATGGAGGACATCGACACACCGCTGCTACCGCGGACGCGCATACCATCGACGATGGTCTGCTGACCGTCGGAACGGTTACCACGGACGCTCGTCATGGCACCGTCCACAGAGGACACACCCTCCAAACTGGCCAAAGCGCTCGTCACGGAACGACCCGGAGTGTTACGAATGCTCTCACCCGTCACACGGTTCGAAGACGTCGTGTTATCCTGGTCGAACACAGGCGGTTCCCAGATAATCACGACCTCTGCCACATCATTGGTGAGGTCAATCACAAAATTCTCGAATACGATTTGGTTGGTGGCAACCGTGATGTTTGACTTCGTCACAGTTTTGCCAACCGTTATCGCATTGGCTACAAGGTCGTATGTTCCGGCCTCAATGTTGAACAATGTGTAATCACCATTCTGGTCGGCAGTTGCCACATTGACGACGCGTTCCCCGACCTTCAGCATCACCTGGGTGAATGCCAATGGCGAGTTCTCCTGGTCCGTCACTTTACCTTTAATCTGGCTCTGTGAGAATGCCGCACTTGTGAAAAGGATGATTACCCCTAAAGTTGCGAGTAATTTTTTAATCATAGCCACTAATTTATATTAAACATAAAACTTTTTTCCACTTTATAATAAGCCTGCAAAAATATAAAATTTTTCAATACAGATTCGGCCTTGGCCGCCTTTTATTGAAAAAAAACAATACAAATATGAATATCTATACCTCTATATTATATATACTATTAAAGTATATGTAGTACACATCCCATGACAGCGCATTTCCACCCTTCTCCAAGCCTTTTTCTCAACTATACACCCGCAACCTCACGCCGTCGTAGCGCGTGTTGTACTCGCGCAACGGCAATTGGGCCGGACCGTCGAGCACTGTACCGTCGAGGATGTTGAAAACGGAACCGCAAAGGGAGTCCACCAACCTGATACCACTTTGATCAACCCAAATCCAAGACCCTGAATCCCACCAGTCGTGCGAACAAGAACGATCGTATGCCTTGAACGTCCATTCGTCCAAACGATAGACCACAATCCCGCTCACCCCGCCGGTGAAGTACTCATATCCCCCGTAGGTGTTGAGTTTGTAGTACATCACATCATTCGGATAGATCGTGAAGTCCACCTTCTTGTAGGGAATAGTCTCATGGTAAGTGCTGTTGCAGGCAATGGCCAGCATCGAAAACAGCACGACAATGGCAAAAAATCTCCTTCTCATTACTGTGCCTTTAGTGCGATGGACTTTTTCTTCAACGGTTTAATCGCCTCATTTCCAAAAGAATAAGTAATACCCACAATGGCATTGATTCCGAAGTTATTGAAACCGTAATAGTTGGTGGCGTACTGATGACCGATATTATTAATCTGCGCGAAGGCCGTGAACTGTTTGGTAATCAAGTACTCAAAACCAACCCCGAAATTCAGCACAGGTTTGACAGAGCTCTTTCCCCCTTTATACACAGGGTGAATGTCGTTCTCCACGCTATACGCCATTTGCATCTTCTGATTTCCATTGTCATCATACACCGGCACAGGCTCGCCAAATTCATTGTAGATAAAAACGGGCTGAGCGTAAGGCACCACGGCCCAACGATCGAAGCCCACTTTAGCATTCGCCGTGAAGATGAAGCGATTTCGCCAGATATACTTGCCCTCGAAACCAATTTCCCAGCGAGGATTATACAACGGTTTTCCACCCGTAATGCCATCGGAGCCGAGCCAGTCATAGCCTTCCAAGAAATAGAAATCATGATAACGTCCGTTCAATGTAAGATATAGGTGGTTGATGGCCTCCCAGCTCAAGTTAGCGTTCACATCCAGCTCCGTGCCTTTCTTGGCATACACTACGTCAAACTGATTCTTCAGCAAACTTGCCGTGTCGAGCATGAAGAAAGGAAGGTCACGGCGATAGGAATAGCGTGCCGACACATGGTAGTTCAGTTTGTCCGTGATTTTACCCTTCACCCCGCCATAGATGCTAATCTGGCATTTGGAGAACTTCAGCGTGTCGATGTTAGGTTTCACGTATGGATTCTCATACAGCAGGTTTTTCAGAGAGGTGTATTCACTTCGTCCGTCCACACCCACATAGAGATTCAGCACTTCGCGGATGAGTCCCATCTGCAACTCAGCCATGGGATATACCGGACATTGCGTCTTGTTGTACTGGTTGAGCACCGGGATTCCCACACCCAACATGAGATGGTACTCACGGATGCTGAACCTCATCGACGGCTTCAACTCGAACATCAGGCTGTTTTCGGCACGGCGGCGCAAAAGGCTGCCATCGGTGCCCATTGGCACACTGTCGCTCCATGTATTGTTGAAATAATCAAATCCAAAGTCCAGTTGATAATGCTGATAACCAGATATTTTCAGAAATTTGGCATCATAGGCCAGCATCCCGTGCAAGCCAACGCCGTGCTCCATATTTTTCCAACTGGTACGGACAAAGTCATAATTGACCCTCACATCCTCCTTAAGCCGCTTTTCGTCGGCGGTGAAATTGGAGCGGAAGCCGAGTTCCGCACGCACGTGGTTGAAATTGTTGCGAATACTGTCACGATACTCCTTCGCGTAGTATTGCTCGGGGTTGAGATACAGCTCCGGACAAACCCAGTCGGTGGAATAGCCATACAAGTTAGCCAGCTCATGGTTGTAACCAACGGAGGAGTAGAGCGTGTGGTTCTTGAAAATACGGTTGAAGAAAAGGTGCACGCGCGTGTCGCTCGTGGGCGCATAGGCGAACTTCTTCTGCTCCTTGCCGATCGGACCGGCCCACGAGGAGAAGTGGTGGAAGTTCAGCCCATAGGAATATTTCGGGTTCTGGCAGTTGTGCATCGAAAGTTCCGCCAACGGGGTGACGGGGTACCCGAATCCGAGCTTGAGGTAGTTACGATAGTACCGTTCCTTCACTTCGGGATTCAATTTTCCGACCTGCATTTCGCCCGGTGCAAACGAGAGCTCCGGTTTGGCTGGTGCCACCACGTAATTGAACTCCACCTGCTCGCTCACCACCGTGTCGCGCAGAACGGCCTGCTGGTTGATTTTGTTGGAATTGGCCAGCTTAGGCACATATTTAATCAGCAGCTGCGCCGAATCCACTACTTGCGCCCGCATGAAACCGGCGCATAAAACCATAAATATCAATATTATTGTCTTTTTCATCGCTTCAATTGCTAATTCTATTTGCTAATTCTATTTGTCCAACGCATCCAGCTCTGCAATTTTCCCTTGCGCCATTTTCACCAAATCCTCGCCGCCGTAATTGTCAACGATGCTCTGGTAAGTGTGGCGGGCCTGGAAGTAGTTGCCCTTGGCTTTGTAGAGGTCTCCATAGAGGATGAACGTGCGGGCATACCAATATTCGGAAGAATAGTCGCTGCCGAGGATGGCCTTGATCCGTGCCTCGCAGTCGTCAAGATTCTTGTCGTGGTTGAGGGCGATGTCGGCCAAGTGATAGGCGGCTTCGGCGCACAGGTCGTTGCTTCCCTTGGGCATCAGTTGGCCATAGTAGCTCTTCGCGGTGATCACTTCGTTGAGTTCCATGGCCGAGTTTCCAGCAATCAGCAACGCCTCCGACAACAGGTCCTGGTCGGGCTGGTTAGCCCGGATGATGTTTTCCGCACTGGTCAGCGCCGACCGATACTCTTTAAGGAAATAGGCGCAACGCATGGCACCGTTGTTGGCGTAGAGAATTTCCTCCTCCGCCGTGGTGTTCTCCATCAACTTGTTGAAGTAGGTCAGCGCCTTGGCATATTTCTTGTCATTATATAATATGGATGCGGCCTTGTGTAACGCAGTGACATTGTACTCAGTCTTGTATTTCTTGATAATCGCCTCATAGTCCGCCAAAGCGTCATCATAGCGGCGCATGCCATACTCACACTCACCCTTGTAGAAATGGGCCTTCGCCACGAAGGAGCCGTTCGGGAACTGACGGAGGTAGTCCTCACATGCGGCAATGGAGGCCTCGCAGTCGCCCCGGTTGTACTTGGTCTCGGCAGCCTTGAAGGCGATGGAATCCTGACGGTCTGCGGAGATGTTCATGTTCTTGGAACGCACATAATCGAAAAACTCGCTGGTATTGCCGTTCTCCGTGTAAATGGTTTCCAAGTTGGCCAGTGCATCCTTGGCCTCCTGAGATCCAGGATAGGTTTCCACCACATATTTGTAGGTGGAGATAGCCATTTGCGGATTGTCGCTGTTCAGGTAGGCCTGGGCCAGACGAGTATGCGCCTGACGGATATATTGGCTCTTGGGATGATTCTTGATGAAGGACTTGTAGGCGGAAATGGCACTCGCATAGTCATTTTGCGTATGATACGTCACCGCGAGGTCATACTCCGCATCATCCTTATAACTCGTTGAAGGATAAGAGTTCAGCAATCTCTCCAATGTCTGGATTTTCTTGTTGTTATTTCTTTGGTAGCCGTAGCATTTCGCTAACTGATAAACGGCATAGTCGGCATTCGACTGCCCCAGGCGCTCACACTGATCATAGTACTTGATAGCATTCGCCAAATCCTGTTGCATGAAGTAGCAATCCGCCAAACGCGCCGATGCATCCGCCTGAATATCAAGATCTCCCGAATTTTTCGACTTGTTCAGATAGGTCTTGAACTGGTTGCCTGCATCTTTGTAGCGTTTCATCTTCAACGCAGCATAACCAAGTGAGTAATAAGAATTTACAAAATATTCGTTAGCCGATGCCCCATTGGTGTTCTGATAGGTCTGGAAGGAGTAGTACGCATCTTTGTATTGCTCGTCGCGATATTGCGCCTCGGCTTTCCAATAGAGAGCGTCCAAGTGAGTCTTCTTGTCTGAAGGGGCCGACAACGTCTTGTTCAGCAACGTAACGGCATCCTTGTTGTTCTTGTTGTTAATCTGCTCCAACGCGCGGTTGTAGGTGCAGCGCTGATAGGCCTTGAGGATAGCGGGGCTCTTCGACTTCAGTTTCTCGATAGAGGAGATGGCAGCCTGGTAGTTCTTGGTAGAAAGGTAGATACGGGAAAGATAGTCGGCGGCTTCTTCACTATGCTTCGCGTGCGGGTATTGGTTCAGATACTCCTGAAGAGCCTCGATGCCGTTGTTGAACGGACTGGTGGATGTTTCGCACTGCAATTTGGCGTAGTTGAACATCGACTCCTCCTTCACCACAGGGTCGTAATCATACTTGGAAGCCTCCCTGAAGCTCTGCGCCGCAAGGGTGCGTTGGCCGGTCTTCATATAGCAGTCGGCAATGAGGAAATAGCACTGCTGGGTCATCGCATCTGGCTCCTTGTCGTTGGCGGCGCGGGAGAAGTCATCAATGGCTTCGTTGTATCGCTGCACCCGATAGTCGGTGAACCCCATCGCGAAATAGTCGTTTCTATCTAATGTTATCTGATTGTTACCCTGCAACTTGGCAAAATTTTCCGCCGCTTCTTCATATTGATTGAGGTTATACTGCGACAAGGCCACACAGCGCACGACTTGTGACTGGTTCTGATCTTTCGGAGTGTTCACCTCGGGTGCCACCTCCATCACCTTCTCATACTGCCCATCTTTGAAGTAGATCTGGGTCAGGAAGTACGGCACCTCATCCTTGAACTCGGGGTTGTCTTTCAGCAGGAGAAAGTCCTCCAGTGCAGCGCCATATTGCTCCGCCTGGTAGGCCATGTACGCCAAGTAATAGATGCTGCGGTCTTTGTAGGCACCCTCTTCCTCGCGCGCCTTGCGGAACATCATCTTCGCGTTGTCGTAATCCTTGGTCATGAAATAGGCGTACCCTTTCTTGAAATGGTACTCCTGCACATTCTCGGGTTGGATTTCCGACTCGTAAATCTCGTCGAACTGCTCGATGGTTTTCTTGTAGTTTTTCCGCGCGAAGTAGAAACGGCCGAGGTAGAAACGGGCTTCGGGCACGGAAGTGTGCACAGGATAACGGTCGATGAAGGTCTGGAGCAGGTAACCGGCATCCTGATTGTCGAGCTTGGCCGCGCAAACTCCCTGATAGAAAAGGGAATTGGTCTTCAAGTCGTGCTGCTTGTCCTCAGTACTCTCATACACATATTTGAAGTACTGCTGCGCCGACCCATACTTCTCCTTGTTGAACAGATCCACCGCCGTCTGATACTCGTACTGCGGTGACTTGAAATTCTCCGTGCGCTGCGAAAAGGCAGTCTGGACGGCAAAAAAGCCTGTTGTCAAGAGCAACAGGACTGCTTTAGAAACTTTCATATAGTTCACTGATTATAACCTAATTTAAAACGAACAAAGATACAACTTTCAAAAAGCGGATTCTTGCCCGCAAAAAATTACTTATAAACAGCGGATTTTTAATTTTATTGCACTTCGGCAAGCGAAATCAGGCACCCGCTAACCGTTAACAACTAATAGATATACGGAAAAATCTTGTAGCGTTTCAGCGAGGTGAACTCTTCGCCGAAAAATTGGGTGTAGCGTTCATAGACCGCCTTGGCGCGCGGCACGATGTTGGCCATGCTCCACAAAAGGAACACTGCGCCCGAAACCGACCAGGTGAGGATGGCGAACCCCGCCCACTCCAAAATTTCCCCGAAATAATTAGCGGAACTGATCCTGCGGAACATCCACCCCTGGGGGATGTAGTAGTTGTTGTCGGTGACATCGCTGCGCAGGTCGCGGATTACCCGGTCGGAATGCAGATTGACGACCATGCCAAACAGAAACAGCGCAGTGCCCGCGATAAACTGCGGCGACCAGAACCAAGAGACAGGATAGGCATCGGCGGGCGAGAAGAAAAAGAGCCAGCCACCTTGCATGATAGCGTTGAAAGTGTTGAAAATCATGCCCGTAACGATAATCGAGACCGGCATCTTGCTCTGCCCCTTCATCAGAAGCGGGAATATGAACGAACGCTGAAAATAGTGGAACTCGAAGAAACAGAACATGACACACGTCACCACATTGAACGGCTTCACCCCGGTGGCAAAAGAGATGAAGTAGAGAATCAGCATAGTGAAAAAGACCGGGCACTCCATGATGAACCAGCCCAAATTGCTGCGCACCGAAAATCCCCAGCGATTATTGAAGGTCATGCCGTATGCAGGCGTGACAAACTGCAGCGTGATGAAGACAAGGATGCCCAAGATAGTCATCACAGGCAGCAGATAATGATAAAATTGCGCAAAAAGTTCCATTTTCAGCCGTTATTTAAACGATTTCCCGTCAAATATCTTCTTACGTTTCAGATAGTGCAACTTAACCACCGACTCCGGATAGCAGTCCTGGAAAGCAAGTTTAGGCAGGGTATTCCGCTTGGCAAAATAGTGCTTGTAGGTGCGTGCAAAGGTGAAAATGGCCTTATAGACGGCGAAGAAATCTCGTACATGACCCTGGGCCAGGAAGGAAAAAGCGGCAACCTGATCAAGGAAAAACCTCAGCACCAATGTCTTAGCGAGGCGTTCATCGGGAAGATTCTTGATGAGAAGATAGAGACTGTTGCGGAAATTCAGGAATGTTTTCATGGGGTTGTTCTTGGGAAGCGTACCGCCGCCGATGTGATAGACCACCGAAGCAGGGTTCACCTTGATCTTGTATCCGAGGTTCTTGATGCGCCAGCAAAAATCAATCTCCTCCATGTGGGCGAAAAAGTCATCGTCCAGACCACCCATCGTGCGATAGACATCGCTACGCACGAACATGGCCGCACCGGTCGCCCAGAAAACATCCGTCACCGTGTCATACTGCCCATGGTCTTTCTCCACATTCCCGAACACGCGGCCCCGGCAGAACGGGTAGCCATATTTGTCGATGTAGCCTCCGCTCGCCCCTGCATATTCGAACTCGTCGCGCCGATTGTACGAGAGCAGCTTCGGCTGGACCGCTGCTATCTTCTCGTTGGCATCCATCTGCTCAATCACCGGCTCAATCCAGCCTTCCGTCACCTCGATGTCGGAGTTGAGCAGACAATAATAGGTGGCTTCGACCCGTTCCAGCGCAAGGTTGTAGCCTCTGGCAAAACCTTCGTTCCGGTCGTTCTGAAGCAAGCGCACCTGAGGGAAATGCTCCCGCAGAAACGACACGGAATCGTCAGTGGAGGCATTGTCGCATACCACCGCCTCTGCATAGTCGGGAAGCGTTTTCAGCAATCCGGGGAGAAACCTCTCCAGGAATTTCCTCCCGTTCCAATTCAATATGACTACGGCCAACTTCGACATTGTTCCATAATTTACTTTGAAACTGCAAAAATAAAAAAGTTTTCGCAATTTAGCATATTAAAAAAAAATGTATTTTTGCCGCGCAAATTTTATTATTAACAATTTAAAGAAAGAGGTATTTTTTATGATTATTGTTCCCATTAAAGAAGGCGAGTCCATCGACAAAGCGCTCAAGAAACTGAAAAAGAAATTCGACAAGATCGGCGTGAAGAAAGAAATCCGCGCCCGTCAGGAATTCACCAAAAAGAGCGTCATCAGACGGGAGCAATTGCGCAAGGCCATCTACGTCCAGCAGCTTCGCGCCGCTGAGAATGAATAACAGACGGTTCTGCCAATCAACAAAACAGGGACTCCACCCTGTTTTTTTTTTGCCCATTAAACACCAAACTAACCTTTATAGACTCTAATGCAGGATTTCATCGACTATCTCCGATACGAAAAGCGGGTGTCGCCACACACAGTAACCGCGTACGAGGAAGATTTGTCTCAGTTTTTCAGCTTCTTGCGCGAAAAATTGGAAATTAATCAACTGCAGGATGTTCATACCGAGGACATCCGCGCTTGGATCATCTCCCTTTTGGAAGACGAATCCTTGCAGGCAAAATCAGTGAACCGTAAACTCAGCGCAGTTCGGGCTTTTTATCGTTACAAATTGAAAATCAAGGAAATAACCATAAATCCAACACTATCACTTCGTGCCCCGAAAATTCCCAAAAAACTGCCCCAATTTGTCGATCAGAAAGACATGGCACATCTTTTCGATGACATCCCCTTTGAAGAAAGTTTCGAAGGCCTGCGCGACCGAACCATACTGGAATTGTTCTACGCCACCGGAATGCGTCTGTCGGAACTGCTAAACCTAAAAATTCAAGACATTCACATTCAAGAAAATACCGTGAAAGTGCTGGGCAAGCGAAACAAAGAACGAATCATTCCCTTCGGCAACCGACTGTCTGAGTTATTGACAATGTATTTGGAAAACTTGCAAAAAAAATTTTGCGAGGGAACGGAAAATAATTATATCTTTGTCACCGCAAACGGTAAACAACTTTACCCGAAGGCGGTCTATCGAATTGTTCGTAAATATCTGGATATGGTGACCACAATAGACAAACGCAGCCCACACGTGATCCGGCACACGTTCGCGACCCATCTGCTGAACAACGGCGCGGACTTGAACGCCATCAAGACCATTCTGGGCCACAGCAGTCTCGCCGCCACCCAGGTCTATACGCACAACTCCATAGAACAACTCAAATCCATTTACAAACAAGCTCATCCAAGAGCATAAAAAAGGAGGTTTTTATGAAAATCAACATCAATTCCGTACATTTCAAGGCGGATCAGAAACTGGAAAACTTCATCACCGAAAAGGTGGAGAAGCTGAACAAACTGCACGACGGCATCATGGGTGCTGATGTTGCACTGAAGCTGGAGAACACCGAAGCGCCGGAAAACAAGACCGTTGACATTCGCATGAACGTCCGCGGCTACGATGCCCGCGCCGGCAAAACGGCCAAGTCCTTCGAAGAGGCCACTGATCTTGCCGTGGATGCCTTGAAAAAACAACTGCAGAAGAGCAAGGAAAAAGAACAGAACAAGAGACCTTCCGGAGAACTCTCTTTTGAAGAGAAGGAATAAGCTGATATACAGCCTCTTAAAAAAATCCCGCTCGGCATTCGCCAAGCGGGATTTTTTCGTTCTTCGCTATCCGCGGGCCTATCTGGCAAACTTCTTCTCCAGGGAAACCTCATGATAGATTTGCGTGATGACCTCTTTCGTGTAAAGAGGAAAATCCGCCTTCATCATCCAATCATAATAGGCCGGCTCCACTTTGAAGACCTCGTTCACCGGCTTTGACTTGTGCTTGCCAAAGTTGAACACCGGCCGCTGTTGGGCATCCATCACAATGTGCCCAGCCAAGTCCACCGTCTGGCGCTCTGTCGTGAACGCACTCAACGCCTTCACGTCATTCTGCACAGGCACATACGTGCGCTTGGTACGATTATCCGTATATTCCACACCATCGTACTTTTCCAACTGGGCTTTCAGCACCTCATACGTGGCACGGGTGTCAGCACTTGCCTGATGTGCGTCCTTGAGATCGCCATTACAATAAAATTTATAGGCCGCCACAAGATTACGAGGCTCCATCTTATGGAAAATATTCTGAACATCAATAAGATAACGATTCCGCAAATCGAAACGACGACCACAGCGGAGAAACTCCTCCACCAACAACGGCACATCGAACTTGTTCGAATTAAAACCAGCCAGATCGGCATCCCCGATGAATGCCATCAAATCGTCGGCAAGCTGCTCGAAAGTAGGCTTGTCGCGAACATCCTCGTCCGTAATGCCGTGAATGGCGGAACACTCCTCCGGAATCGGAACGCCGGGGTTGATCAACTCCGTCCGAGAGATCTCTTCGCCGTCCGGCATGACTTTGATCAGCGAAATTTCCACAATTTTGTCTTTCCCGACATTCAAGCCGGTTGTCTCCAAATCAAAAAAGACCAAAGGTCTGCTCAAGTTGAACTTCATAGCTATCGTTTTATTATTTTTTCTGTTGTAAGAATTTGATTATCAGCCGACAACTGGATAAAATATACTCCGTCGGCGAATTTATCCAATGACAACTCCCGGGAATGTAAGGACCCCGTTTCAAGGCACTGCCCATAGACGTTCAATACCTTGTAGTCCAAATTCCGCCCATCATCATCCATTTGGATATGAACCTTGCCCGTTGTCGGGTTGGGATATACCTTCACATTGGAGATTTGATGCTGTGGAGTGGCAGAATGGTCAAAAGACTTGCCGACCACCGGCCGTATCATAGGCGCCCCTTTGTAAAAAGAGGGAAACCACTGCGCCGCAGTTTTGTAGAAAAACTTGCCCGTGGCATCATTGTTTTGATCAAATCCAATGTTCAGCTGCACATCATGATTTTGGTAAAATCCAACGTAGAACGTTCCCGACACCGCAATAGGTTCTTCAAGATAATACGGAACAAAGTCAAGATAACTGTCTGCAAATCCGGGCAATTGCACAGGCAACTCATACAGAACAGAACCCGGTCCCGGGCTTCCATCCGCGCATGTGCCGTCATCGTCCCACACCATCAAGGTGAAAGGTTGAACGTTCTCATCATTAAGTGTATGGTTGAACCACATGCGCACCGCCTGCAACGTGTCCGGCTCCGCGAGCGTGAACTTGACGGCGAGGGAAGCCTGAGGATTCGCCATGGTGGAGAGCAGGCAATAGCCAGCCTCCGCCGTGCCGTCGTCGTAAGCATAATAGTTGTAGAATTTCTGCTCGAATCGGGCAGTGTCATTTCGCTTGCAGTCGTCATTGCCGCCCACCATGCTGAACACATGCGTGATGGTGAACACCGCACTGTCGGCACCGTCATATTCGTAGCTCATCTCCAAACTCGGATTGGCATGGTGCTCGTAAACATGCAAACCGTCAGGATAATACGGATTGGCATTCTCATTGTTCAACGGCGAAACATAAATGGTTTGGCCGTGGTTCTTGACAATGTTGAACGTATAATACGTGTTCTTCACCGAATTGGAGAGGTTGCTTAAGTCGTTATGGAACTTGCTAATCATATCGGACGGCCGGAATTGCTTCCACGGCATCGCTTGATACTCCTTCAATGTTGATATGGAGGGACTTACGAAAGCCACATCATTCGGATAGAGGTCGCTTTTCGTACGGTTTACATCAATCAGCACATAATCAATGTTCCACTGGTCGCAATTACTGGTCCAACCCACAATATTGCCGCTCGTCCAAGAATCCAAGTCCAAACTGCCATAGTTACGAAAACGAAATTGGAAATTGTTGCGAAAATACTGCTCATCTGTAATCGGAATCATCACCTGTTTGAAATATTGCAGCGGATTTTCCGCCACCCATTCATCCACGCTGCACCCGTACGACGACCAGACCTCGTTCCACACATATTCCTCCTCAAAGAGAGAATCGCTGGGCATCATGATGACCTCCCCTGCGTAGGCTCCGCTTTCAAAAATATAGTAAGTGCCTGGCATAAAGGGATTTTCAATAGTATCTCCCATGGAATAATACTCTCCTTCCGCAATAATATACTCACCATACTCGTAGCCGGCGAACACGATATTGCCCGTGGCATAACCGAACTCTAACACCAGTTTGTCGGAATGCTCCGGAGCATCGCCCACAATTTCCCATCCCCCTGCGGGATAGGTCTTACTGCCACCGCCGGGCTGATAATAGAAGCTCAGGTAAAGGGAATCGGAAACCCGCATCGGCCTGTGTTGCAAAAAATTGCTGTCCAAACGAATAAGATTGGAGGTCAAGGTGTCTGCGGCGAATGTATTACGCGACGCATGGGAATAGACCTGCCCAAACTCATCCAGTATGTCCAACGTCACCACCCCGATGGATGGCGGATAGATGGCGAATCCCGTGTTGACATAGCCTTGGCGATCCTGCCAAAGCCTTGCGTCAGGGTAGCCGGCGTAACCAGAGAAGTCTTCCAAGAAAGGAAGCCTCACAACAGCGCCGGAGCGGGCGGGAATCCCCTTCTTGGCTGCTTTCACGATAGCCGCATTCTGTGACACACCGGTTAACATTTCCTGTGCGCTTCCGACAATGGGAAGCACGAAAAACAATAAAATAGAAATTTTAATTCTTACGTTCATAAATAGCTTTGTTCAAGATGGTTACAATTGATTTTCAGACGTTTCAGTTTGGGTGCTGTCGCTGTCAGGCAGCTCACCAATATCCTTGCCCACCACCAACGTGATTTTCTCGCCTTGCTTGATAGGGGTGCCTTGCGCGATGGAATGGCCCTTGTACAGGACTTCCAAGACCACGTTCTCGTATGGACTCGGTTTTTCGATGATGCGGTCCAGCACCAATCCCTGCGATTCAATCATAATTTGTGCTTGACGGAGCGACAAATCCCTCAGTTCCAGCATCTTGATGGTCGGCGGTTCTACCGCAGCCACTGTGAGATAGACCTTGCGCCCGTGCTTGACCTTCTCGCCGGGCAGCGGATTCTGCTTCAACACGGACCCCGGAGCAGCGCCATCCTCATACAATTCGTCGTTGACGACAAACACAAAGCCCTCCGACCTGCCATGCTGGGTGAGTTCTTCCGCCGACTTGCCGTAATAGGAGGGCATCACCACCTCATGGCCATGACGCGTGAACAGCCTCAGAAACAGTATAGTAAGGACAAAAATGACAGCAGTCACCACAAGAGCCGCCAAAATATGGAACAGCGGCTTTTGCGGACTCAGCTTTCTATTGAAATCAGACTTCTTCTGTTTGTTCATGAGTAATTCGCTCTCTATAAAACTTGCTTTTTTAAAACCTGCAAAAATACAATTTAATTTTGAAAGAGAGGTTAAACGACAAAACTTCCATTTTATTATAATAAACAAAGGTAAGATTGAGGAGTGCGAATTATGAAATCTACGTGAAAAATCTTATCTTTGCCATTTTAAAATACAGTTCTTTCGAATTTGTAATCTTTTGACAAGTAGCATTTTATGAATATAAATCTATGAGAATCACCATTGTAGGATGCGGAAATTCCGGTTTGGTGCACGCAGCCAAACTGATTGAGCAGGGGCAGGAAGTCGGCTTGCTGAAAACCTCCGATGCCGCGAACAACCCGTTTTTTGAAGTGATGCGACAGGAAGGAGGCTTCAACGTGAAAGATGAAACCGACCATGGCCGCCTCTTCTTCGCACGGCCCGCCTTCATCACCCGCGACGTTGAAAAGGCCATCTCCTTTGCGGACCTGATTATGGTGATGACCACCACCAGCCAACACGAGCGCATCGCCCGCCTGATAGCTCCATATATAACTGACAATCAGATTATTGTGCTCATTCCCGGCTACATGGGAAGTCTGATTTTCAAAAAATATATCCATAAAAATGTCACTTACAGTGAATGGGAGACCACAGCCTTCAACGGCCGTATCATGGATTTGTTCGTCAGAATCACGTTTTATAATCCGCGAAACGCCATTTCCGTGCTGCCAGTGTCCAACGCCAATCGGGTGCTCGCACTCTTCAAGCCATTGTTCGACAACACGCGCTACCTGCGCAAGCATATTCTCGAATCGGCCATGCACAATCCCAACATGATCGTCCACCCCATCGGAATGCTCTTTTCTGCCGCGCGCATCGAGCACAGCCATGGCGAATTCTGGATGTACAAGGAGGCCTTCACCCCGTCAGTGGTGCAGGTGATCCGGGATTTTGACCGGCAGAAGAACAGTCTGCTGACCTCGTTCGGATGCGAGCCTCTCAACTACTTCGATGCCGCCAAATGGCGCAACGAACCCGACCTTTCGCGCGATGCCATGGATGTGTTCCGTGACTTTTCGAAGGCCGCCAACAAAGGCCCCGGTTCCGTCAACCACCGCTACCTCAACGAGGATGTCCCGAACGGCCTTGGCCTTTTCGCCTCGTTAGGCCGGGTCGCCGGCACCGACACTTCCATCGCCGAAGCCATACTCACCCTGGCAGGCTCACTCCTGCAAAAGGACTTCCGAAAAGAAGCTCGCACTATCGAATATCTGCTTGGAAAAGAGCACGTCACCAAAGAAGACATTGTAGCCGCCATCCAATAACCGACATGGGAGACAACCTCAAAGAGAAAACCGTTTCCGGCATGATGTGGAGTGCCGTGGGGAAAATGGGCACCCTGACCATCAATTTCCTCTCCAATCTCGTGCTGGCACGTCTCCTCATGCCCTCCGACTTCGACTGCATCGGCATGTTGGCCATCTTTCTCGCGGTTTCCAACATCTTCATCCAAGGCGGATTAGGAGCGGCCCTGATTCAGAAAAAAGATCCTCAATCCATTGATTTTTCCACCGTTTTCTATTGGAATCTGGGGTTTGCCGTCATCTTCTACCTGATTTTGTTCGCCATAGCGCCTTTTGTGGCCGACTATTACGCACTGCCCGTTCTCAAGCCCATGCTCCGCGTGCAAAGCACCGTGCTCATCATACAGTCGTTCGCCATCGTGCAAATCACCACGCTACAGAAACAGATGAACTTCAAGGCATTGGCCATCCGAAACATGGCTGCGGCGCTGGCCGGCACCCTCATTGCCATTCCAATGGCGTTGCGCGGATTCGGTGCCTGGAGCCTTGTGGCCTCCGCCATTATCGCCGCCGTCGTCAACGTCATCTTGCTTTGGATCATGAGCGACTGGCGACCGTCGGCGGAATTCAGCCTCACCTCTCTCAAAAACCTTTTCAGCTTCGGCGGACTAATGCTCCTGTCTTCACTGGCAGAGACCCTGTTCACCAACCTTCAAGGTCTAATCATCGGGAAGCGGTTCCCGGCCGGCAATTTGGGCTACTACATGCAAGCCAAGAAATTAGAGGAGGTTCCCGTGACCGGACTCGCCTCCATCGTCAACGAAGTCACCTTCCCAGCTTTCGCCACCCTGCAAGACGACCCCGACCGACTGCTGACAGGCGTTCGCAAGAGCATCAAATCATTGGCTTTCATCAATTTTCCCATGATGATTCTCTTGATAATTATCGCCTTCCCACTAATAACCATGCTATATGGCGAAAAATGGGAGACATCCGTCCCCTACTTTCAAATTCTCTGCATCTCAGGGCTGGTTTACAGTCTAAACACACTTAATACAAACGTTATCAAATCGTTAGGAAAAGGGAAAATCTATTTTGTCGTCCAAATTGTCAAACGAACCCTCGGCATCGCCCTGCTGTTTTTAGGCGTTCGTTTCGGAATCTACGGACTGCTTTGGGCTGTGGCAAGCGTGTCTTATATTAGCCTGATTATCAACGCTTTTGTAAATAAAAAATTGATTAACTATGGGATTTTCAGCCAATTAACCGATGTCAGTATGTGCCTGCTGATTGCACTTTTAGCGGGAGGAGCTACATATTGCATCGGTAACCTGCTGCCCTGCCATCCGTTTTTGACCATGTTTCTCCAAATCATCATCTACACCATATTCTACCTTGGAATCTCTAAATTACTTAAAATAGGCGAGTTACAAACATATATGGAAATTCTCGCCAAATTGTTTCATCGAAAAAAATAACATTATGCAAATACGTTCCAACCCAAACATCTGGTTCCGCTACTTGATGACGACCATTTCTCCCAAATGGACAATCAACCTGTTATTCAAGCTTTGCCACCATCGAAAGCCTGACCTGAAAAATCCGAAAACACTGGACGAGAAAATCCAGTGGATGAAGCTGAACTACTACAACAACAACAATTTAGTAAGACAATGTGCCGATAAATGGCGGGTCCGAGACTATGTGAAAAAACAAGGGCTGGAGGACATTCTCACGGAAGTCGTTGCAACGTATCATCAGCCCGAAGAGATTGACTGGGACGCGCTACCCAACAAATTCGTACTGAAATGGAATTTCGGGAATGGCGGCAACGTGGTCTGCACCGACAAAGGAAAACTCGACAAATCCGCTGCGGTTCGAGACCTTAAACGTTTCCAAAAACTCAAATTCCACCTTTTGGCAGCAGAACCTCAGTACAACGTGCCGGAGAAAGTGCTGATTTGCGAGAAATTCATTGAACCGGAGCACGGAAAATCGCCTGTGGATTACAAGTTCTACTGTTTCAATGGGAAAGCCAAATATGTGCTGTGCTGCATTGGCCGGGAGGACGGACAAAAACCGGCATTTTATTTTTTCGACCGCGAATGGAATCTGCAACGGCTTAACCGCCAAGGGCAAAAAGCTCCAGAAGGGTTCACCGTCCCCAAACCGGACGGCATCGACAAACTGTTCGACTATGCCGAAACGCTGTCCAAACCGTTCCCGTTTGTACGCGCCGACTTTTACTTGGAACACGGCAAGGCCTGGTTCGGCGAACTTACATTCACACCGGGTGGCGGTTTCGACTACGGACGCCTGCCCCAAAGCGATCTCCTCTTCGGCCAAATGGTGAATTTAGAGCATCGCCCCTGAATCCTGAATCCAATGAAGAGTATGAAGAAACAAAAAATTGCTAAAATACTGATAGTCACAATATTGTGTCTTTCTTCGCTGATGTTTTTACCCTGGGTCTATATGACAGCGGCCTACTATATCGCCCGCTATGTCATTATGACAATGGCAGTCGCGGCCCTATGCCTTACTTTTTCGCTAACCAACTGTTTATCAATCCGTTTTGTCAGACTTTTGATACTAACGATATTGTGTTCCGCCTTAGCCATGCTGTTTGTCCCGGTGGTCTATCTGTCCGACATCACCCAATTGGCAGTGGCATTAATCACGGTCATGATCGGCGCAGGCTTGCAATGGGAAGACCGCGAATGGGCAGAAGTCAGCTACTATTACACAATCCTGATGGTTATCGTCACCATTTGCAATTGTTTAGTATATGCAGGTGGACTTTATGTTCCTGAATACTATCTGTTTAACGAAGGAAAAAACCAAGTCGGCGCCATGCTTGCCATCGGAGCGACAAGCTGTTTCTACTTCGGGATGAAACGCAAAGAGGAACGCACTGCATTTTGGGTAGTCAGCTTCCTGGCATTGCTGTGCACCGTATTGATACGTGCCCGTTCCGATTGTTTCGCGCTGATAGCCTGTATGTTGCTTATTACAGCCAAGGATGCGGACTGGCACTTGAAGTGGAATGTGAAAACCGTGCTGACCATTCTCGGCATCGCGCTAATCGGCATCATCATCTACACTGGATTCATCAGCGACGAACTGCACACATTCATGTACGGTGGAAAGAACGCGGACAGTCTGAACGACATCACCTCGCGTCGTTGGACTCGCAACCAGCGCGGATTCGAGATTCTGCGTCATCATCAGCCCGACCAAGCCACAAAGTCAGCCATAAAGATCCCCTTTATCCATAACTACCCGCTATTGCGCTTGGTCCGTTACCGGCTACTCTCCTTCCCTTTGATTGGTTTCTATATATACTTTGGTATCAGTACTTTAGTTGAAATATTCAAAACAAGAAAATCGCAAATCCACCAAGTGGGATGGGTAGTGTGTTGCATTCCGATGCTCATCAGCTTTGCGGAACCGAACTTCCCATACGGACCAGGGCTGGTGCAACTGCTTGCCTTTCTGCTGTTAGGCTTCAGTCTGCGACCCCAAAATCCGCCATCAGACCAGATGAAAACCGAGAAAACCAACTCCGTGCTTCATCTCTGCAACGACTTCTCAAATAGCAAGGTTCACAGCAACTTATATCGGGAATTGGATGCCAATGGACTGAAACAGACCGTTTTTGTCCCGTTGCGGAAATCCGCTCCTGAGAACAACCAGTTCGAAAGCGAACACACACGTCTTCTTTTCGCACACTTCCTGACTCGATTACACCGTCTGTTTTTCTTCCACAAGATAGAACGGACCGTTCGCGAAGTGGAAAAAAACGTGAACATGGACGAATTTTCGTGCATACACGCCACCAATTTATTCAGTGACGGAATGGCCGCGATGGAATTGAGCCGCAGGCATGGCATCCCATATATCGTGGCGGTACGCAACAGCGACGTAAACGCTTTTCTCCGCTACATGCCGCATCTGTGGTGGGTTCACCGCGCCGTGCTGGCCAATGCCTCGAAAGTGGTGTTCATTACCCCCGCATTGCGACAACGGCTGCTTAAACATCCAACTCTAACGGGAATGAAAAAAGAGGTTTCTGAAAAGTCCATTGTCATTCCAAACGGAATCAATGAGTTCTGGATTAACAACTTGCTGACAGGAAAAAATCCGGCAGAGCCCCATCGCGTGCTCTATGCGGGCAACTTCAGCCGCAACAAGAACCTGCCTCGCTTGATACAGGCTTTATCGTCGTTGCGCAGCGAATTTCCCGAGCTCCATCTGGATGTGGCGGGTTCCGGCGGCAACGGGGAGAACAAGGCCCTTTCCATGATGAAGCAGCATTCCGACTGGATAACGTATCACGGACAAATTTCCGACCTGGAAACGATGAAAGAACTGTATAGAGCGAATCGCATATTTGCAATGCCTTCAAAATCAGAAACTTTCGGATTGGTATATGTCGAAGCTCTGTCACAAGGATTATCCGTGCTCTGGAGCAAAAATGAAGCCATCGAAGGTATGTTCGAATTGCCTGTTGGAGAACACGCCAACCCGCGGAGCATCAACGATATTTCAAAAGCGCTACGCAAACTGATTGGCCATCCAGACAACTATAAAGTTTTGTCTTCCAATACTTTCAAAAAATTTCAATGGTCTGCTATCGCCCAACAATACCTCACCCTCTACCACTAACCCTTAACCATTAAACCCATCATGTTATCTGTCATTTGCCCCATCTATAACGAAGAAAAGCACATTGAGTCGTGCATTTTGTCAATCGTTGCACAGGATTTTCCCAAAAACGACCTGGAGGTGCTGTTTGTGGATGGAAAGAGTAACGATCGCACAAGAGAAATAATAACAAAATACACATCCAAGTATCCTTATATCAGACTTTTAGATAATCCTAAACAGATTGTTCCGACAGGCCTGAATATCGGTATCCGGGCCGCCAAAGGGGACATCATCCTCCGCTTGGATGCCCATTGCAAATACCCATCGAATTACTTTTCACTGTTAGTGAACAAATTACGCACAACAGATGCCGATAATGTAGGCGGCATCTGTCGAACACTGCCTGCCGAGGACACACCAGTATGCCGATCCATCGCCTACGCCATGAGCTCCCCATTTGGGATGGGTAATTCTCATTTCAGAATCGGCACAAACCGCGAAATGTGGGTGGACACAGTGCCTTTCGGTTGTTTTCGTCGTGAAATCTTCGAACAAATCGGCTACTTCGATGAAGAATTGATTCGCAACCAAGATGACGAATTCAACGGGAGAATAATACAAAACGGAGGAAAAATCCTGCTGTTGCCGCAGGTAGTAGTGGATTATTTTGCCCGAAACTCCATCCGAAAAACCGCCAAAATGTTCTATCAGTACGGGCTTTTCAAGCCGTTGGTAAATAAAAAACTGCGCAAACCGACAACCATCCGCCAATTTTTTCCGCCATTGTTCGTGGCAGGAATATTCTTCGGAGGCTTGCTCAGTATTTTCTTCCCCATATTACGATGGATATATTTCTCTGTATTAGCTATTTATATACTACTAGGAATCTTTTTCGGCCTGCACTGCACCCGGCAATTGCCCGACATCCTGCTGATGCCCGCTGTCTATGCCATCATCCATCTCAGCTATGGACTCGGCTACTGGGTGGGATCCGGAAAAAGCATATTGAATCGAAGCGCGAACGCAGAGTCAAACCACTGAAACCAGAACTTGTAATCCACTTCTGGCCTGATACCGCCGGAAAGGATATCTTCTTCCTTTGCGGGATTTTTGTTACTTTTGCACCCATTTTTTAGAATGTATAACAGACTGAAAATATTGTTTTTATGCGGGCTTCTCTTGGCCATCTCCGCTTCCGCCAGAGCGCAGAGCAGGCGCGACAGCATCCGAGGCGAACGGCTGCGGGAGGTCAACATCAACTCCAATGCCCCGCAGAAAGTGTTCTCCGGTCCGGCCGCCGTGCAACAGATTTCCGCCCAACAACTCAAACAGCTCCCGACCCTACAACTATCTGACGCTCTGAAATATATGTCGGGAGTGGTGGTACGCGACTACGGCGGAACCGGCGGCATGAAAACCGTCTCCGTGCGCGGCCTCGGTACCCAGCACACCGGCGTTGCCTACGACGACATCGCCATCACCGACTGCCAAACCGGACAGATCGACCTCGGAAAGCTTTCCCTCGAAAACGTCGCCTCCCTCTCCCTCGTAGTGGGCTTAGATGACCATATCTTTGTGCCCGCACGACTGTTTTCTTACAGCAGCTTATTGAAAATCAATACAATAAACACCATTCCGGAAAAACCGTTCGGCTTCCGTATCGGCGGGACCGTAGGACTTTATGGACTCTACGAGCTTCAGGCCGCCGTGACCCACAAGGTGCGCTCCAAAAAACGCGACGACCGCCTCTTCTTTTGGAACCTGTCGGCCGACGCGATGCGTTCCAAAGGCAACTACCCCTACACGTTGCACTATGGCGGAGTGAATGACAGTGTTTCGCATGAAATACGACAAAACGCTGAGACCAAAACAGTTAACAGCGAATTTAACGCCGTCTGGCAAATCGACCGAACCCAGCGGCTCAACGTCAAGCTCTATTATTACGGCTCCGCACGCGAACTGCCATCCGCCACCATCTTCTACAACGCCGTGTCGCACCAGAAGCTGTGGAACCAAAACGCCTTCGGACAGGCACATTACCACAAGTATTTCAACGACCGCTGGGCTTACCAAGCCAACGCCAAATTCAACTACGACTACACCCGGTACTACGACCCCGACTACCTCAACGCAGAGGGATTCCTGGACAACCGCTACCATCAGCACGAAAGCTATCTATCTAACACCGTACTATTTACACCAATACAGACGAAAGACTCTCTACGTCATGTCCGACAACTGCAGTTCGCGCTGGCACAGGATGTTTTCTATCAACAAATGAGAGCCAACTCGTTAGAGTACGCGCACCCCGGAAGGCTAACCTCCTTGACCTCCCTGTCGGGCATCCTGACAGGGAACCGTTGGAAACTCAACGCCAACCTCCTGCTGACCTACGTAAACAATATCATCGCGGAAAATCCTGATATGCAAGATTATACACACCTCTCCCCTGCCCTCGGGGCTTCCTTCGACTTGACCAAAACACTGCACCTGCGCTTTTTCTACAAGAACATCTTCCGGATGCCCACCTTCAACGACCTCTACTACCGCGAGGTCGGCAACGTGAACCTCAACCCGGAGAAAACCCACCAATGGAACCTCGGTCTGGTGCTGAAAGAGGCGCATCTCGCGGCGGGAAGGGTCACCATCTCCACTACCTTGGACGGCTACTTCAACATCGTGAAGGACAAGATTGTGGCGTTCCCGTCACGCAACCTGTTTTCGTGGACGATGCTGAACTACGGCAAAGTGTTTGTGGCGGGGGCGGAATTGAACACCTTCTGGCAGTACCGCATCACAAGCCGGTACATCCTCCGGCTGAACGGCAACGTCACCTACCAAAAGGCAATAGACCGCACTGATCCCGGAAGCAAGACCTACAACCACCAGATTCCCTACACGCCATTGTGGTCGGGATCGGCCAGTTTAAGCTTGCAAACACCTTGGATCACAGTCACATACGCACTCATCGGATGCGACAAACGATATTCGCTTTCGCAGAACATTCCCGCCAATGAGGTTCCAGGTTATGTCGATCAAAGTATCACACTGAGCCACAACTTCAACATCCGGAAATCCACGCTCGGACTCAAACTGGAGCTGCTGAACATCGCCAACAAGCACTACGAAATCATCCGCAACTACCCGATGCAAGGGTTCGGATTGCGATTCAAAGTCAATTACAGCCTATAACCATTAAAATTGTATCTTTGCGCCCAAATTATTTGAATATGAAAGACATGTCCTCCGACAGCATCCAGAAGGCCGTCAACATCTTGACCAAGCACACCGACAGCAAGCTCATCACGCATCTCAATGCCTGCGTGCACTGCGGTTTGTGCGAGACCAGCTGTCTCTTTTTCAAGACCTTTCAGGAACCGAAATACATTCCCGGGAAAAAAGTCGATATGGTGTCGTCCATTTACCGACGCTACTGCACTTTTCTGGGCAAGACCGCTCCCAAGCTGACGAATGCCAAGGAGCTGACCGACGAATACGTGGCCGAGATGGTGGATTCGCTGTTCGGCGCGTGCACCATGTGCGGACGTTGCGTGAAGCACTGCTCCATCGGGGTTGACATCCCGTTTGTGGTCCGCACCGGTCGCCGAATGCTCGCCGCCATGGGCTGTGTGCCCGACACCCTGCAGGCCACCGTCGATGCCGCATTGAACACCAAAAACAACATGGCCATCCCCAAAGAGGATTTTGTCGATACCATCGACTGGATGCAGGAGGAACTGCAAGACGAGCTGGAGACGGAGGAGACGCTTATTCCGCTGAACAAGGAAAATGCCGACATTCTCTATACGCTGAACCCTCGCGAGCCGAAATTCTTCCCGCTCTCCATCGCCGCTGCCGCCAAGATTTTCCACGTCGCCGGTGCCGACTGGACGCTTTCCGACGAGATGTACGACGTGACCAACTACGGTTACTTTTCCGGTAACGACGCCCACGCCAAGCAAATCGCGCAGCACATGTACGACGAAATGGCGAAACTGAAATGCAAAACCTTAGTGCTCGGCGAATGCGGGCACGGCACTCGCGCCCTCCGCTGGGAAGCACCCAATTACATGGGACAACATCCTGATTTCAAGATGCTTTCCCTTGTGGAACTAATTGAGGAATACATCAAATCCGGAAAAATAAAATTGGACAAGTCGCTGAACACGAAAAAATACACCATCCACGACCCGTGCAACATCGTGCGCAACGGCGGACTGTTCAACTCTCTGCGCTTCGTGGTGAAAGAGGCGGTGCCTGAGCTGATTGAGATGGAGCCGTTCGGCAGCGACAATTTCTGCTGCGGTGGTGGCGGAGGCATGTTGGCCATGAGCGAATACAACGAGCGCCGCCTGAAAATCGGAAAGATCAAAGCCGACCAGATCAGGGCCACTGGCGCGGACGTGGTCATCACCCCTTGCCACAACTGCGCCGACCAGCTCACGCAAATCAACCACGAGTACAAGCTCGGCGTGGAAATCAAGTCCGTGGCTGAAGTTGTGGCCGATGCGATTGTGCTGGACAATTAGCAACGACTACGTTGTAAGTTTCGTCATCGCCTAATATTTTAGACTGTCAGGAATGGTACGCGGTGTCACATGCGCATACCACTTTCCGTTGCGTTTACGCATGTCCATCGTCCCTGAGAAATCTTTCAGAGGCGTTATTTTGTGATAAGTGGCAACCGCCATGCTATCGTTCACCATTTCTACATTGATAATGTCAATTGTGGCCGGGGTGTCGGATTTAATATACGTACTGTCAACTCTCTGCACGAGGAACCTGGCCGTTTTTAATGTAGTCTCTTTTGTCTCCTCCGTTGCATATTTTTCGGCCTCATCGACATTGTAGTTAGCCATAGCGTACGAATATTGGTAAGCTGCTTCCTCCACCATTTTTCGCTCTTGCTTACAACTGCAACATGTGAACACGACCAATGTCATTATCACAGACACAATTCTTTTCATTGGTAACAAATTAGTAATAAACAAGAGGAGACCGCCTATGGGTGGCAGTCTCCTCCTATTATTGAATCGTAACTAAATTATTTGACCTTTTGGAATTTTTCGGATTTCTTAGCATTGAGGCTTTTGGAAGCCCAAGTCCAAGAAGCGTTGGTCATCACACCAGAGAGGGTGTAAGAATCACCATAATTACCTGTCTGGTCGTAAGTTTCAAGATCCGTGATATCATTGGACCATGTTGCGGACATTGTGGTTGCATTGAGATCAATAGCCGTAATCACCTCAGACAAAGTGTTCGGAACCCAAATCCAGCCCCAATACTCACCAGGTTGACCATCTTGAGAAAGAGAACCGTCTTCATCATAATAGGTGAAGTTCGGATCACGAAGGGTCATGTAGTCACCTTGGGAAGACTGATAATCGTAAGTACCAGCGGAGGGCTGGAAGAAACCTAAAACATGAAGATCCTGTTGGCTATTAGCGGTTTTGAACATGTAGAAACCAAGGTAGCCATCAGCGGTTTGGTCAACACCAACCAAGTTGGCAGCTTTCCAAGTATTGCCTTTGAAAGTGACTTTCGTTTCATTTTGGGGAATTTCCTCGAAGTACGCTGTATAAGTTGCGTTTTCGGTAACCGTAATGGTGTAAGGGTTTTCCTTAACGCCATCCTGCCATTTCACAAACTTGTAACCCGGTTTCGGCGTAGCCGTCAAAGTCGTAGTGGCTTGATCGTTGAATGTACCGCCGCCGGTCACAGTGCCCCAAGCATCGTTGTTAGAATTCACCGTAATGGTGAAGGTTTTCGTACAGGAGGTGAAAATCATACCTCCGGCCAGAAGGGCCATGCATAATACGCTTAATACTTTTTTCATAATAATTGTAATTTAAAAGGTTAATAATATGTTTCAAAAAAACAACAGTCATTAGACAAAAATCGTACAATAACGTTTAAACGCACTTTTTATTGTGCGTCATTTTCATGTTCATGCACCAATTTGTCATCGATGAAGATACGACCACAGGCTTCGCACACGATGATTTTCTTGTGCAAGCAGATGTCGAGTTGGCGTTGCGGGGGAATCTTGCTAAAACATCCGCCGCACGCGTCACGCTCAATCTTGACGATAGCGAGGCCGTTGTGGGCGTTCTTGCGAATGCGTTCGAAAGCGGCGAGCAAACGGTCGTCAACCTTGGTCTTCAACTCCTCCGCCTTGGCCATCAGTTCTTCCTCCTCCTTCTGCGTGTCCGCCACAATCACCTCAAGCTCGGCTTTCTTATGCTCCAAGACCTCTTCCAACTCTTTCAGCTTCTCGTTCGTCTCACTAATCTTGTTCTGCTTGTCCAAAATCTCCGCCTCATGCTTCTCTTTGTGCTTCTCCGCCACTTGGATTTGGAGTTGCTGATATTCAATCTCTTTGCTAAGAGCTTCATACTCACGGTTATTGCGCACCGTGTTCTGCTGCTCTTCATATTTCTTGATGGAACCCTTCGCCTCTTCGATGTTGGTGTTCTCCGATCCTATCTTGAGTTTCAGATTCTTGATGTCATCGGTGAATTTGGCAATACGGGTTTTCAATCCTTCACATTCATCCTCATTGTCACGGATTTCCTCGGGCAGTTCGCCCCGAATCATACGGATATCGTCAATTTTTGTGCAAATCTGCTGCAAATTATACAGTGAAAGCAACTTTTGTTCAATGGAAAGCTCTTCGGCGGTGCTCTGGGTCGATTCGTGCTTCTTCACCTCCACCACACCATCGGAGGACTTCTCCACCGTCACTTCCTCATCCTCCATGATGGTTTCCACCACGGGTTTCTTAGCCACCTTCTGTTTCGGCTTCGGCGCTTCTTCCACCTCTTCCACGGGTTCCATAACCTCTACAGGTTCTTGTTCTTCTTCTTTCACATCCTCCACTTGGGGAACTTTCACCCGCTTCGGCGTGATTTTCTTCATTTTAGGAACCACCTTTTCCACTTTCGCTTTTTTGGTGCCATTTTCAACCTCTTCGTCGGTAACTTTTTTCTTGGCCATACTGTATTTAACTATTTGATTGTCAGTTTGTTAAAAATATTTGACTTCCTCTTTCTCCATTTTAGAAATCAAAGTGGCAAAATTAGCAAAATTTTCTTTTAGTAGGTTAAAAATTATGTCTTTGATGAAATATTCGCCATCATAATGTCCTATATCCACTAAAAGCGTGCCTGAATGAGACTTGAAAAAGTCGTGGTATTTGAAGTCGCCCGAGACGTACGCGTCAGCACCGGAGGCAATGGCCTGGTCAATGAAGCCGGAGCCGCCGCCGCCACACACGGCCACCTTGCGAACAAAACAGTCTTTCTCTCCTGCGAAGCGAAGCGAATGTTTGATGCCAAGTTTCCGCTTAAGATGTTCCATGAAATCGTAGCCAAACATTCCGCCCGGCAATTCTCCGATACGCCCCAAACCCGTCACACGGCTCTCATTTTCCAACATCAGCAAATCGAAGGCCGGCTCTTCGTATGGATGGTTCTCGTAAATCGTCCGTATCACAGCATGTTGTATGCCAGCAGGATAAATCATCTCTATTCGTTCCTCCTTCACATGCTCCAATCGATGGCTGACACCGATATACGGTTGTGCATCGTCGAGGGGACGAAATTGACCAGAGCCTTCCAACGTGTAGGCACAACTGTCATAACGTCCTTGGACACCGCATCCGGCTGCAAACAACGCAGATTTTAACTTGTCGGCATGGTCAGCGGGCACAAACACCACCAGCTTGCGGTAGAGTCCCTTATGCGGATCCAGCACCTGCACATTGCGCAGACCGAGTTTCTCCGCGAAAATGTCATTACCCCCGCCCTCGCCGCTGTCAATATTCGTATGCATGGAATAGAGCACCATGTTGTGTGCCAAGGCTTTACATATCATCGCCCCTACCCTGTCAGAAGGGACAATTTTTGTGATGCCACGCCGAAGAATCAGCGGATGGTGCGAAATCACCAAGTTGCAATCGTTCCTGACAGCTTCGTCTATCACTTGCTCCGACATCTCGAAACAGACCATCGCGCCTGTGATTTCCTGTTTTACATCGCCGCACTGCACCCCGCAATTGTCGAAATCCTCTTGCAGATAAAGCGGGAACTTTTGTTCTAAAAATCGGGTTACTTCTTTGATTGTCATTTGTTTAGCTTTTTGTTATTGGCTATTAGCTAAAAACCGACAACCAATAACTTTATGTCAAAAAAGGTGCCACAATTTTTTGCGGCACCTTTATTATAATTTAATCTTTAATCCATATCCGGGAAGTCGGGCAGCTCGCGGCGTTCCTGACGGTGCCGGTGACCGTCCTGTTGATTGCTGTTGCCGCGATGGGGGTTGCCTCCACCGTTGCCACGGTTACGGTCTCCGCCCGGACGGGAATTTCCCCGTTCACGGTCACGACCGCCACCATTGCGGTTGCCTCCGTTACGACCGCCGTTTCCACGCGGTTTCTCCTCCTCATAACCCTCGGGCTTCGGGAGCAGCACCTTGTGCGACAAGCGATACTTGCCAGTCTTCTCGTCAATCTCAATGAGCTTGACTTTGATCTTGTCGCCCACGTTGAGCACGTCGGCCACATTCTCGATGCGACGGTAGGCAATCTCCGACACATGGAGCAAACCATCGGTGTTGGGCAGGAACTCGACGAAAGCGCCGAAGTCGGTGATTGTTTTCACCGTACCCTCATAAATCTCGCCCACCTCGGGCTCCGTGGTGATGAGCTTGATGCGAGCCACGGCGGCATTGATGTCATCCACATTAGCGGCAGCGATGTCAATAATGCCATATTCGCCGACCTCTTCGATGTTGATGACCGTGTTAGTCTCACGCTGCATCTCTTGGATGATCTTTCCTCCAGGTCCGATGACCGCGCCGATGAAGTCGCGCGGGATTTGCATTTGGACGATGCGCGGCACGAACGGACGGTAGTCCTCTCTCGGGGCGGGCATGGCCTCTTTGATTTTGCCAAGGATGAACATTCTGCCACGGTGCGCCTGGGCAAGAGCCTCGGCCATCACTTCGGAAGAAAGTCCCTTGACCTTGATGTCCATCTGGCAGGCGGTGATGCCGTCTTCGGTACCGCAGACCTTGAAGTCCATATCACCGAGGTGGTCCTCGTCGCCGAGGATATCGGACAAGATGGCGTAACGGCCAGTGGCCTCGTCAGTAATCAGGCCCATGGCGATGCCAGAAACGGGCTTTTTCATCTTCACGCCGCAGTCGAGCAGGGCGAGGGTGCCGGCGCAGACCGTGGCCATGGAGGAGCTGCCGTTGGATTCGAGGATGTCGGAAACCAAACGGACGGTATAGGGGAACGACGGATCGTCGAATGGAATCATCGGTTTGAGGGCGCGCTTGGCCAGGTTGCCGTGGCCGACCTCACGACGGGAGGTACTGCCAATACGCTTCACCTCACCCACACTGTAGGGCGGGAAGTTGTAGTGCAGCAGGAAACGGTTGGTCCCTTCCACCACGGCACCGTCGATGATTTGCTCGTCGAGCTTGGTACCGAGCGTGCAGGTGGTCAGCGACTGTGTTTCGCCGCGGGTAAAGATGGCTGAGCCGTGTGCGGAGGGCAGATAACCGGTCTCTATCCAGATGGGCCGGATGTCCTCGGTGTGGCGACCGTCAAGACGAATGCGCTCATCGAGAATCATGTTGCGCATGGCGTGCCAGAGAATCTCGTCGTAGTAGCGTTTCACCATCACAGCCTTTTCATCGCGTTCTTCCTCAGGAATGGTCTCGATGAAGTCAGCGAGAATCTGGTCGAAGTCGGCGTTGCGCTCCTGTTTGCCCTTGAAGGATTTGGCGACGGCATACACCTTGTCATAGAGTTCGGTGTTCATGCGCTCACGGATGGCCTCGTCGTCGGTCTCGTGGCAGTATTCGCGTTTCGGGTTTGCAGTGGGCACCTGTGCGGCGAGGTCGAGCTGCGCCTGGCACTGCACCTTGATGGCCTCTTTGGCGAAGTTGAGAGCGGCGACCATGTCGTCCTCGGAAATTTCTTTCATTTCACCTTCCACCATCATGATGTTGTCCATGGAGGCGGCCACAATCATATCGATATCGGAGCGTTCCATATCCTCCACAGTGGGGTTCACCACAAGCTGTCCATCAACACGGCCTACGCGCACCTCGGAGATGGGGCACTCGAAGGGGATGTTGGAGACGGCGATGGCGGAAGAGGCGGCCAGACAAGCGAGACAATCGGGCAAGAAATTCTTGTCGCCAGAGATAAGAGTGACAACCACCTGGGTCTCAGCATGGAAGTTTTTGGGGAAGAGCGGGCGGATGGCGCGGTCAACCAAGCGGGCAATGAGAATCTCATATTCCGAAGGACGGGCCTCACGTTTGAAGAAACCGCCAGGGAAACGACCCACGGCTCCGTACTTCTCCTGATATTCCACCTGCAGGGGCATGAAGTCGGTGCCTTCCACGGCCTCTTTTTTGCAACACACGGTTGCGAGCAGCATGGTGTTGCCCATGGTGACGACTGCTGCGCCGTCGGCCTGCTTCGCTAATTTTCCGGTTTCAATCGTAACCATACGACCGTCACCGATATCGAAAGTTGTTCTAACTCCTAAATTCATAATGATTAATTTTTTAAAGTTGATACGAGTACAGACAATAGCAAATATTCAAAAAGGCAATTTTCATCAAAATTGCCTTTTTGAATATCTCTGTAATCCTTCTGAAATTATTTTCTCAAGCCTAACTCCTTAATCAAGGCTCTGTAGCGCTCAATATCCTGTTGTTTGAGGTATTCGAGCATTTTTTTACGCTTGCCGACCAGGGTAATCAAAGCGCGCTTGGTCACGCGGTCGCTGTGGTTTTGCTTCACATGCTCGGTCAGATGTTTGATGCGGTGCGTGAACAGGGCAACCTGAGCTTCGGGAGATCCCGTGTCGTTCTCGTTTTTGCCGTATTTCGCGAAAATCTCTTTCTTAACGTCGTTTGTCAAATACATACTTCTAACTGCTTTTAATTTATCTTTTTATCCATTTTAAAATCGGCGGCAAAGATACACTTTTTTCATTTACTTCTGCCAACCTTTTCACTTATTTATTTTTCACTTGATTTGAGTTCCTGACAGTGGTCGCATTTTCGACAGGCAATGGGCAAAATTAGCGAAAGTGTCACGATTTCTTTACTATTAATTGTTAAAATATTTTCTGAAAACAACATAAAATCAATCATAAACAGCTGATTAAAAATAAAATACGAAAAAAGTTCAAAAACTATTGACAAACGTTTTTTTTGATTGTATTTTTGCCATGACAAAAACAATAACGAAAAAAAAGAACTATGAACAGAAATTCCCATACAAAACCAAGAGGCTTGCTAAAAAGCCTGCCCCGACTACCCGGCAAAGTCTTGCGCTCTGTCACGGAGGTGCCGACGACACTGGCAGAGCGCGAGATCAATGCCATGAAAGAAAATCATGCTACCCGTCTATGTTGCTTTGTCCGCATGCAGCAGCACCAAAAGGCAAAAGCAGCCTGCTTTTGCCAGCGCACCGAGGAGGGGTCAAGCGCAGTTGACCCATAACGATTAACCTAATTCTATAAACATGGAAAAGAATATTTCAAACGATTTCAACAAGCTTTTAGACTCCATGAAGCTTTCCAAGAAACAATCCGAGATGATCAAGGGCGGTGCGACGATCAAGGAGTTCGACAAAACGGCCATGAACACGACTGACCAGGCGGCCATCTGCTTCAAGGACAAATGCAACCCAGCTTGCAACACTGGCTGCACGGAATGCATCACCATCTGTATTTTGAGATGTTTCGCGGGAACTTGTGTCAGCGCAGGCACTTGGTAAACTATTTTCACAAAAACCACATTAACTAACTTTCGATTATGCAGACAACAGATTTGAATACATGCTATGTAGTGAATCCCGCCTACAAGTTCAGGGGGGACTACAACAATGTCCTGATCACGAACAACAATTCGGCGCGATACAATGCCAACCTCTACCGTGACGACATCACTGTCTCCTTCGCTTGGCGCACGCATCCCGACTTGGCCGTCCTCTTCAGCATTTTCGACGGGGCGCATACCTTGAATGAGCTTGCGGCACAATTCAGCGCACAACAAGGAACAACCGAGGAAAGCTTCATCGAGTCCGTAAGCCCTTGCATCTGCAACGAAGAACCCATACTGATTCCGGCATACGGCCAGCAATGGGTGTCGATCCCCAAGAACTTCCTGATTCCCAACACGGAAAAAATCTTTCGGAAAGGAATGCTGGAAGGCGTGGACATTCCCTTCGTCAGACAGCATTACGATCTCTCAGAAGTTAGGCTGCACATTCCCAACAACATGACTTTGATGCTCAACACGGAGTGCGTCACCGATTGCATCTATTGTTACGCTGACAAGCCGTATGTAAAACATCCACTTCCATTTCCCCGCATCCAGGCTCTTCTCCGGGAGGCATCCGATCTGGGAATGTCAGATGTGGATGTGGACGGGGGCGACTTCTTCCTTTACCCTTATTGGCGCGAACTGCTGATGGAAATGCGTAAATACGACTACCTCCCCACTATCTCCACCAAATGCCCAATGAGCGAAAGCATGGTCGAGGACCTGAAATACTTGGGAGTCAAGAAAATACAACTTTCCATCGACAGTGTCGATAGTATGGAGATGCAAAAAATGCTGTACGTGGACGAATTCTACACCGATGAGGTGCTTTATGGTCTGCAGCTGTTGGATGAAGCCGATATTGAAATCACCGTCAAGCCTGTCATCACCAAATTCAATGATTCCGAAGAGTCGCTGAACAACACCATCGACATGCTGACCTCTTTCGCGAATGTGCGGCAGATCAACTTCACACCGGCCGACTTCAGCCAGTTCAAATCCGGGAGAGCCTACTTCAGCACCCGCGCACAATTAGCGAGACTGAAGACCATCGTGGAGGAACGCAACAAAACGTGTTCGGCAAAACTATCCTTTCTTGGCTATGCCGAACCGCAAACCGAGGAGCAACGCAGGGAGAGTTTCCCGCACCGTTCCCTCTGCTCGGGGAACGTCCACGGCTTCTTTGTTCTGCCCGACGGCAAGGTAACCTTCTGCGAACAAATGTACTGGCACCCGTTTTTCATTCTCGGCGACCTCACCAGGCAGTCGATCATGGAGATGTGGAATTCTGATTTGGCACTTGCCCGGTGGAATTTTTCCCAGGATGAAGTCCGCGATGTAAGTCCGTGCAAAACGTGCGAAGAGTTTGAAAAGTGCCACCGGGGGTTGGGAAATTGCTGGAGAATGGCCATCTCAGCCTACGGTTATGAAAACTACGACTTCCCCGCACCCAACTGCCCGAAAGCTCCTCCTATCATGAAAGATTTTTACATTCAATAAATTTATCACCTAAAATTCAAAGATTATGAGTGCGTTAGCAGAGAAAGTGAACAAAGCGGCCAAACGGTTTTTCTCCATTGGTTTTGACTTTATTCTTGTATTATTTAGTTTTCATGTTTTGGACTCTTTTATAAATTGTTTTTTTTGGTTCCCCTTTTGGCTAACCTTCGCTCTCTGCTACGCACTTTATTATTTTGTAGGACTATCCTTTTTCCGCACTACCATCGGCAACCAACTTTTCGGATTCCGACTCAAATCCGACAAGCCCATCACCCGAATCGGAATTGCCATACGGTGCTTCTTGGAAACCTTGGTTCTATGGATTATGCCCAGCCTCATCGCTATTTATCTGTATCGCACTTATTACGAAAGCATTACATTTCTCCTTTTCCTGATTTTCTACTACTTGATTATCGGCATTATCCATCTCATAGCCCAGAACCCTATTTGGAACTGGCTTTTCTCCTATCGCTACTGTCCCGAGGCGCGAGACAAAAGACAAATTCTGCAACGGTATATCCTCACAACCCTCGCTATCTTCCTCGGTTTTTTCGCCACTATGCTCTGCAACAACATCCATAACCCAGAAACTGATAAATTTTGCGGCTTCAAGATGCCCTTCAAAATGAGGGAATACCCTGAAAACCGAAAGGCGGAACAATATGCCGAATTTATGCGCCAACAAGAGGATGCCAAGGATTACCTGCTTGGTCTGTTCGAACAAAACGACATTGTCGTTCTGGAAGAGACATTCCACGATGCCATCCCGCAATGGGACTTCATCTACGAAGTGGTCAGCGACCCGAGATTCATTCAGGCAGCAGGCACCGTATTCATCGAATACGGCGACATCAAGTACCAGGCGGACATCGACAGCTTTTTGGTTGCCCAATTTGACAGTAACAGCGCAAGGGAGAAAGCCCTGATGGAATCCGGAATTTTCCGGCTTGAAGGATACAATCTTTCCAATTTTTTCCGTCGCGTCAACCAGTTGAACACCTCCCTACCCGACAGCCAAAAAATAAGCATTCGCTACACCAACGACATGCACCACGGGAAATATTTCTCCACCATTAACTTCGACACTCTCTCGCCTCACCATAACGAAGACTCCGTCATGGCAAACATAGTCATCGAATGGTATCGGAACTTCGGTCGCAAATGCTTGGTAGTCACCAACACACGTCATGCCACTATCTTACATCACTCCGTGGAACCCGGCGACCAGCTGAAGTACTACAAGCTCCTACCTAACGAGGCAAATCTCATACACCAGGCCCTCCCCGACCAGACAGTCAACGTATTCTATTACGGCGACATCAATTTTTTGGGTATCAACCGTCCTGCGCACGGCCTTTGGCGCACAGCGTTCAGACTCTCCGGCAAGCGGCCGATCGGATTTGACCTTCAGGGCACAGACTTCGGAAAGACCTATTACAGCATGATTCCCCTGCAATATTCCAAAATCCAACTCCAAGAGATGTTCGACGGCATCATCTTCAACGGTCTGGAAGAGGACGTGCTCAATCAAAAGACTTTCTCACCAATGTCCCAACACGCTGTATTACACGAATACAAACAACGACTTCAATCCGGTGAAATCGACTCCACCACCCTGCTTAACCTCCACACTTACCAAGATGGCGGCGCAAGAAAACCGACGCTGACCATTGATGAGATCTTACAAAACTATGCTCCGAAGGAAATTGACCAAACGAGCAAAAGCTTGAATTGGACAATCTCGACAGGAGCATTACTCGACTGTTGGATAGGGGCACTGCTATTCCTACTCCTCTGGATTCCCACCACCTTGTACTTGTTGATTCGACTGGCCATACCTACAAAAAAATAAGATCGAAAAAATCGGGAAAGTTTTTTGCCTAAAAGACCACTATTGACTATTGTCAAAAAATACTATCTTTGCGGCTCAAAAAAAATTATTATGGCAAACATCGAATTCAATAACAAGACCTACGAGATGGACGGCGACGGCTTCATGGTCCATCCGGAAGAATGGAACAAGGAACTGGCTGCGGAAATCGCCAAGGCCGACGGTATCACGGAGATGACCGAGAATCACTGGAAGGTGGTCGATTGCATCCGTGCCAACTACGAGGAAAAAGGCATCGCCCCGATGGTCCGCACCATCTGCAAGACCGCCAATCTGAAACTGAAAGACATCTACGAACTCTTCCCGCTGGGTCCCGCGAGAGGTGCCTGCCGTGTGGCCGGTCTTCCCAAGCCCGAAGGCTGCGTATAATCGGCTTTTAGCTTTTAGCTATTAGCTTTTGGCTACGAAGTGTTCGCCAACAGCCAATAGCTAATAGCCAAAGTCATAGATGCATAAATAATATAGGCTAAATCAACAAAACCTAAACTAGTAATTATGAGTATAATGCAATATCTGGCGATAGCCGCGGCGGTTTATTGCCTTGTTAGTTTATTCGTGCATTTTGTCAGGATTGTGCGCCTCGGTGCTCCGAAGGACAAGTCGGAGCCGAGCGGCAGCGTGAAGGAGGGCGTGATTTACGCCAACACCCGCGCCATGATGCCCGACCAGAAGGAGTCGGCGTATCTGCACATTCCGTCTTACGCCACGGGAATGTTGTTCCACATCGGTGTGTTCACCTGCTTGTTGATCTTTGTGCTCTCCTTTTTTCCATTTTTCAACCGCTGGATTAGTGGCGGCTGCAATTGGCATCTGATTCTGGCCATCCCGACTGTTTTGGGTACTATCTGTGGTGTTATCTTGTTTGTCAGAAGGTTGATCTCCAAAGATTTGAAGCCCTTTACCACGCCAGATGACTACATCTCCTGCGGACTGGTCACCCTTTTCCAGTTGATGACCACACTCTACCTGTGCTTCCCGACTTGTTGTGGAGCTGTTACCATATTATATTATATAAGCTGCATCCTGCTGCTCCTCTATATGCCGTTGGGCAAGCTGCGCCACGCGGTCTATTATTTCGCGGCGCGCTACCATCTGGGGTTCTTCTACGGATGGCGGAATGTGTGGCCGAACAGGGAGAAGGAATAACCCCTACCCCGGCCTACGGCCACCCCTTCCCCTGGGGAAGGGGAATCCCCTCGCTCCGGCACGGTGTGCCGAAGTTGGAAAGTGAAGCGTACGAAGGATTTGATCAGTATATCAGTAATTAAAAGTTCAAGACGATGAAAGATACAAAAGGACAACCCGAAAGAAAATGCAGCCGATCGTTTGGTGTGCTTTGTGCTGCGGTGCTGACAGTTTTCGCTCTGTTCGCCGCATGCGAGCGGCCGGAACCGGAACCCGAACCCGAAGTGAATCCTACTGAACAGGTTGTTCTTGTGGATGGTCCCATTCCGTTTTCAGAGATTACTACCGACTCAACAGGTTGCGGATGGCACAATATTCAATACGACAACCAGGCTGTCCTGATAAACGACACCCAATCTTTCTTTCTTTACACGGATTGTGTTGACGGACACTATCCTGAAATTAATTTCGACAGCAACAGTGTTGTATTATGGAGCGGTTGGGTTGGTAGAGGTTCTTATTTCAACACAGCTACTATTGAATGTGTAGAAGGGGTTTTCCATATTGACTTGTTCTTTCAAGAGGATCTTACTTGTGTTGCAAGTGAGCCTTGGATAAAAGTGTTTTTACTACCAAAAATCCCGGATAGCACACCAATTTCCGTAGAGGTTCATGTCGCATCAATTTAAAGTTATTTCAATAATAAGAGTATGACATTAGACTTTTTAGGCGCGACCGAAGAGGTCACTGGCAGCAAATTCCTGCTGACCACCAAAGACGGAATAAAAATACTGTTGGATTGCGGCATGTACCAGGGCAAGGGTCTGGAGACCGATGCCATGAACCGCGATTTGGGCTTTGACCCGACAAAAATCGATATCGTGCTGCTCTCGCACGCGCATATCGACCACGCCGGGTTGATACCATATATATATAAGCTGGGATTCCGGGGCAAGGTGTTCTGCACTCCCGCCACCCGCGACCTGTGCGCCATCATGCTGGCCGACTCGGGCAGAATCCAAGAGGCCGATGCCCGGCAGTTCAACAAAAAGAAGGAGCGCGTGGGCAAAACTCCCATCGAGCCCATCTACAACGAGAAAGACGCCGTGGAATGCATGAGACTGTTCATCAGCATCCCGCGCGGGCTGCACTTCAACATCACCCCCACTGTGGCCATCGACTTCATCGACAGCGGCCACATGCTCGGCAGCAGTGCCATCTACCTGACCTTCAAGGAGGGACGCAAGACGCGCACGCTCTGCTACACCGGCGACGTGGGCCGTTACGACAAGCGCATCCTCCCCGATCCGGAACCGTTCCCCTACGCCGACTACATCATCACCGAATCCACCTACGGCGACCGCCTGCACTCCACTTTGGACGAGGCCGACAAGGAGCTGATGCTCGTGGTGCGCGACGCCTGCGCGAAACGCAAGGGCAAGCTGCTCATCCCCTCCTTCGCCATCGGACGAACGCAGGAAATCGTCTATACCCTGCACCGGCTCGAACTCGCCGGCGACCTACCCGACATCGAATGCTTCGTCGATAGCCCGTTAGCCTGCTCCGCCACCAACATCTTCCGCCTCCACGACGACTGTTTCAACGAGGAAATGCGGGAGTTCATGGCCGCCACCAAGGATCCATTCGGCTTCGACAAGCTCTCCTACGTGCGCACCATCGACGATTCCAAGGCCCTGAACGAGCATAACCGTCCCTGCATCATCATCTCCGCCTCCGGCATGATGGAGGCCGGGCGCATCAAGCACCACCTGGCCAACAACATCGAGAACCAGAAGACCACCATTCTGTGCGTGGGCTACTGCGCCCCGACCACATTAGGCGCGAAGATCATGCGCGGCGACGAGAAGGTCTCCATCTTCGGCAATGAATACAAGGTCCGCGCCACGCTCGCCCGCATCGACGCCTACTCCGGCCACGCCGACTACAACGAGCTCATTCGCTACCTCTCCTGCCAAAAAGGCAACAAGAAACTGAAGAAAATCTTCGTTGTCCACGGTGAAGACGATGCCCGCGTAGCCTACGCCAAACACCTCAAAGACGCAGGTTTCAAGCAGGCGTATGTGCCGAAATTCCGGGAATCAATCGAATTGGCGTAAGTTGGTTGTTGACTATGACTTAGACTAATGACTTAGACTAATGACCCATTTTATCAATTTTTCTTCACCAAATAGAGAAAATGAACCGACAAAACATTCTCATCACAGGCGCCAACGGGCAACTTGGAAACTGTCTGCGCGATTTAGCGGAGGATTTTCAGGACAAATACAACTATTATTATACAGATGTGGCGGAATTGGACATCACGGATGCAGCCGCAATTGACAAATATATTATAGACAATCAAATCGACATCATCATCAACGCGGCGGCCTACACGGCGGTCGATAAGGCGGAGGATGACGAGGAAAACGCTTATCGGATTAACTGCACGGCGGTTGGGAATTTGGCGAAGGTTGCGAAAACGCACGGTCTCACGCTGGTACATATCTCCACGGACTACGTCTTTTCGGGCGAATTGGCTACGCCACACGTGGAAACGGAGACACCCGCGCCGAAATCCGTGTATGGTTCGACCAAGCTGGCAGGCGAGCAGGCGATTGTGGAGAGCGGCTGCCGGGCGGTCGTCATCCGGACTTCTTGGCTCTATTCCGAATACGGCAACAACTTCGTGAAGACGATGCTGCGTTTGGGCCGCGAAAAAGAGTCCATCCAGGTGGTTTGCGACCAGATCGGCGGCCCCACCTACGCCGGCGACCTGGCCAAGACTGTTTTCCTGATGCTGGAGCATCTTCCCACGACCGGGACAGATTTTTACCACTTCGCCAACGAGGGGGTCTGCAGCTGGTTCGACTTCGCGAAAGCCATCATGGAAATGGCCGGACTGTCCTGCCGTGTAGAAGCCATTCCCACGTCAGAATATCCTGCAAAAGCGCACCGTCCTGCCTTTTCTGTCTTCAATTTGAGCAAGACCAAGGCAACCACAAACACGTCTATCCCCTATTGGAGAGAGAGTTTACATCTAACTATCAACAAGTTACGGCAAAAATAAAAAAAAATACAGAACATGGTGTAGAATCAAAAAAAAATGTATTTTTGCGCACCTTATTTCTCCGATAAGGGAGACGTTCTTTTTTAGTGAAAAAAAAGCCGTTGTAGCTCAGTGGTAGAGTACATCCTTGGTAAGGATGGGGTCATGAGTTCAACTCTCATCAACGGCTCTTTTTTTTTTGAATGAACATAAGGATTAAAATTAAAAACATAAAATTTATAAAAAATGGCAAAAGAAAAATTTGAACGTACTAAACCCCACGTGAACGTGGGTACCATCGGTCACATTGACCACGGTAAAACTACTCTTACCGCCGCCATCACCACCGTGTTGGCTGAGAAAGGTCTCTCCGAACTCAGATCCTTCGATTCTATCGACAACGCTCCTGAGGAAAAAGAGCGTGGTATCACCATCAACACCGCTCACATCGAGTACCAGACCGCAAACCGTCACTATGCACACGTTGACTGTCCCGGTCACGCCGACTATGTGAAGAACATGGTTACGGGTGCTGCCCAGATGGACGGCGCTATCCTCGTTGTGGCTGCCACCGATGGTCCTATGCCTCAAACTCGCGAGCACATCCTGCTGGCCAAGCAGGTCGGCGTGCCGAGAATGGTTGTTTTCATGAACAAGGTTGACCTTGTTGACGACCCCGAACTTCTCGACCTCGTTGAAATGGAAATCCGCGACCTCCTCACTTTCTACGGTTTCGACGGCGACAACACCCCCGTCATCCGCGGTTCTGCCCTCGGCGGCCTGAACCTCGAACCCAAGTGGGTTGAGAAGATCGTTGAGCTCATGGACGCTGTTGACACTTGGATTCCGCTGCCTCCTCGTGATGTCGATAAAGACTTCCTCATGCCTGTTGAGGACGTGTTCTCCATCACTGGCCGTGGTACCGTTGCCACCGGTCGTATCGAAACCGGTATCGTCCACACTGGCGATCCCGTCGATATCATCGGTATGGGCGCTGAGAAACTGAAATCCGTTGTCACGGGTGTGGAAATGTTCCGCAAGATCCTCGACGATGGTGAAGCTGGTGATAACGTGGGTCTGTTGCTCCGCGGTATCGACAAAGACGAAATCCGTCGTGGTATGGTCATCGCAAAACCCGGTTCTATCCACCCGCACAAGAAATTCAAAGCTTCTGTGTATGTGTTGAAGAAAGAAGAAGGCGGCCGTCACACTCCGTTCGGCAACAACTATCGCCCGCAATTCTACTTCCGCACCACGGACGTGACGGGTGCCATCACCCTGCCCGCTGGCGTTGAGATGTGTATGCCTGGTGATAACGTCGAGATCGATGTCCAACTCCTCTCCGAAATCGCCCTCAACCAGAACCTCCGTTTCGCTCTC